>JAJPYR010000041.1 GCA_021204825.1 Clostridia bacterium
TAATCTCCATCGTTCTCCTCATCGGAGCACCCCTGATAGCAGACAAGATGGACAGTCGCATACCCGTGGTATTCGTGCTGGTTGCAGCCGTTCTTATGTCCGTATCCGCATGCGTATACATCATGGAGAGACTCTCACTGTTTGCGGACATGTGGTTCATTCCGCTTGATCCCGCTCAGGCAGAGGTGGATGCTCTTGCACCCACGATGGCAGGCATAATCATCTATTTCGTATCTGCGATTGTTGCAGTTGTCGCTTGCTTCGGCAAACTCAACAAGACTACAGCAACCGCTGCTGATGCAGCCAAGGCTTAACCCATAACATCCGGTCCGTGCTATATGCCTGTCATATGGCACCCCCCACATATGACCGGAACGCAGGTACAACCTAGTGATAAAGGCCACAGCCCCAAAAGCTGTGGCCTTTTGGCACCTTGGAATAAAGGCATCCCCAAGGCTCATACGGCACCCGCACGGGCCTTTTCCTCTTGCGGATAGAGTGCCCGCATATGATAATTCCGTCAAAAAAATCTCAAATATGACAACATTATCACGTCCACAGCCATCCAGCAGGTCTGCAATAAGCCTTTTGGGCCAGCTCATCCGTTCCTGGACATATATCCTGCCGGAACAGAGGCAAATACTTTACTGCGGCAGTGTATTACTGTGATAAAGTATGAACAAATGTTTGCACAAAAATCCATTCAGCAATTCTGGCTGGGCCGGGCGTCATGCAGGAGTGCTTATACTCCGGATGCATGCCATCAGCACTATGGGATGAGGTGTGGGTCCATGGAATGAGGGTGTGTGCAGAGGCTAAATTTTGTTGCATATTTTTATAGCGGTTGGTATAATTGTATGCAGACGCAAGGCCATTCAAAAGTACGGCCTGAGTTGGCGGATTCCGGAAATTTAAGGAGCTGAAAGATGTACAGGATTGTCAGCAAGCGCGTGCTTAACCCAACGGTCACCATGATGGACATAGACGCGCCTCTTGTGGCCAGAAAGGCAGAAGCCGGCCAGTTCATCATCCTGCGTGTGGACGAGGACGGGGAAAGGATTCCCCTGACCGTTGCGGGATATGACAGGGAGAAAGGCACGGTTAAGATTATATTCCAGGTTGTCGGCGGGACTACGATGAGGCTCAATGACAAGCAGGAGGGAGAGTATATACAGGACTTTGTGGGCCCTTTAGGGTGCCCTACGAAGACGGACGGGGTGAAGAAGGTCTGCATAGTTGGCGGCGGCGTAGGCTGCGCCATTGCGCTTCCTGTGGCGCAGAAGTTCCACTCTCTCGGGTGCGAAGTGCACTCCATCGTGGGCTTCAGAAACAAGGACCTCGTGATACTCGAGGACGAGTTCAAGGAGTGCTCTGACAAGTTCACTGTGATGACGGATGACGGCTCATACGGCCGCCAGGGAGTCGTGACCGTGCCCCTTAAGGAAGCCATAGACGCAGGCGAGGGGTATGACAAGGTCATTGCCATAGGGCCTGTCATCATGATGAAGTTCGTGGTGGCCACGACAAAGCCCTGCGGGGTTCCTACGGACGTTTCCATGAACCCTATAATGATAGACGGCACAGGAATGTGCGGAGGATGCAGGCTGACGGTCGGAGGAAAGACAAAGTTCGCATGCGTTGACGGTCCTGATTTTGACGGCTTTGAAGTGGACTTTGATGAGGCCATGGCAAGGGGCTCTATGTACGCGGAGTTTGAGAAAGGAGAAAGGGAGAGCTATTGCAATCTCTTCAAGAAGGAGGTTCAGTAAGCTATGGCAATCAATCCCAAGAAGCATGAGATGCCTGTGCAGGACCCGGAAGTAAGGGCGCACAACTTCAGCGAAGTGGCCCTCGGATACACAGAAGAAGTGGCAGTGGCAGAGGCCCAGAGATGCTTAAACTGCAAAAACAGGCCCTGCATCTCAGGATGCCCCGTCAATATCTCTATACCGGAGTTCATAGGCCGCATAAAAGAGAAAGACTTTGAAGGCGCATACCAGATCATATCCGCCAGCTCTTCCCTTCCCGCAGTGTGCGGAAGGGTGTGCCCGCAGGAGACCCAGTGTGAGAGCAAGTGCACTTTAGGCATAAAGTTTGAGCCCGTGGGCATAGGGCGCCTGGAGCGCTTTGTTGCGGACAGGCACAATGAGACCTTCAAAGGAGAGCCCGTTGTCCCTGAGTCCAACGGCCACAAGGTAGCCGTCATAGGCTCCGGTCCTTCAGGGCTCACATGCGCCGGAGACCTTGCAAAGAAAGGCTACAAGGTAACTGTCTTCGAGGCCCTTCATCTTGCCGGCGGAGTCCTCGTATACGGCATACCTGAGTTCCGTCTTCCCAAGAGCATAGTCCAGAAGGAAGTGGACACGCTTAAAAAGTACGGCGTGGATGTGGAGACCAATATAGTAATAGGCAAGACGCTTACGGTGGATGAGCTTTTTGGAATGGGATACGAGGCAGTGTTCATAGGCTCCGGAGCCGGCCTTCCCAGGTTCATGGGCATCCCGGGAGAGAGCCTTAAAGGGGTGTATTCCGCCAACGAGTTCCTCACACGCTCCAATCTCATGAAGGCATACAAGGGAGACTCCCGCACGCCCATAATGCACGCAAAGCGCGTGGCAGTCGTAGGCGGCGGAAACGTTGCCATGGATGCAGCCCGCACGGCACTCAGGCTGGGGGCCGAGAAGGTGTACATCGTATACCGCCGTTCCATGGCCGAAATCCCCGCGAGATCAGAGGAAGTGGAACATGCGAAGGAAGAGGGCATAGACTTCCAGATCCTCCGCAATCCTGTGGAAATCCTTGGCTACAACAACCCGGACAACCGCAGAGACCCTATGAACGGATTCGTAACGGGCATAAAGGTAATTAAGTGCGAGCTCGGAGAGCCGGACGAGAGGGGCCGCAGGCGTCCCGTTGAAGTGCCGGGCAGCGAGTACGTCATAGACGTGGACTGTGTCATAATGGCCATAGGCACATCCCCTAACCCGCTCATCAAGAACACCACGGAAGGGCTTGAGGTCAACCGCCACGGCGGCATAATCGTGGAAGAGGCCACCGGCCTTACCTCCAAGGAAGCCGTATATGCCGGCGGAGACGCCGTAACCGGTGCGGCCACCGTAATCCTCGCCATGGGCGCCGGCAAGACCGCCGCAAAAGCCATAGACGAGTACATCCAGAGCAAGTAAACAAGACACTCCAACAAGGCTCCGGCTTCACCGCAGGGGCCTTTTTATTTGACTTATAACGGCTTTAACGGGTCTTATGGAACTTGCATAGAGGTTCGTGAAACCCATGCAGAGGGCCGGACAGGAGGGGCAACATGTCCGCAAATAAAGAAGTAAAGGCATACGGAGCGTATGCTCTGCTGCGCCAGGCCGGTGAGGATTTGGAGCAAGAATTCAGGTGCGACTTTCCTTCACTGTACAATGAGTTTGTATCCATTGCTCTCATAGACCTTGTGGAAGGTGTTCCGGAGGATGGCAATTACCAGGAGCCGTACGGGAATTCTGTCTTAAGCCTGTGGTTCCCGGGACTGGATTTCAGCGAAAAGGCCCTCAGGCACAGGAGGGAACAGATAGCTCTTCCGGAGAACAGGGAGATGCTTCTGATGCTCATGAAGTCCATCGCAGACCTCTGCACCAGGATAACACCGGACGGAGAGCTGGATGACTCCGTCAGTTATGAGCTCCGGAGCATATACCGGAACGTAAGATATGACCGCAATGCCAGATACAGGTCCCGTTACGGGGACTGGCTCACAGAGCTGCTCTCAAAGGCCTATTTAAGCCGTCTTGAGGACATTGTGGTATATACAGCGCAGGAGGCGCATGAGAGTTACGGCTATGACGAAGAGGACGTGGATGATGCAGACTGGTATGACGTGGGCATGGAAATGTTCATAAAAGAGGCCAACTCCGTAAATCTCATCATCACGCCAACAAGCGTCTCCATTACACCTGTGCCGGAAAGGCTCCGTGAGTTCCTGTCCAGAGAGGAGTGTCCCTTGGACCTTTCTCCGGCTAAAGCCATGGTCAACAGATAAGGCCGGTTGCCGCACAGACACATCAAAAGGCAGCAGCGGAACGCCGCACTGCATATGGGGGATTGCATGATTCCGGAAGAAATAGAGAGGCTTATGCCGCTTGAGTTCGGTGATGTAAGGATACTTGAATCAGACGGCCGTTACAACGTGTACATGGATGTCTCCGGGTGGACCAGGCCCGCAAGGGGCCGTTCACAGAGAATAACGGGCATATGCGTGGGGTACATAACGTCGGAAGAGGGGTTTGTGCCCAATGAAGAGGGGAGGAGGATTCTCGCCTCGAAGAAGGCGGCCGTTGTGAAGAGCATGGGTTCATATGAGCTGCTGCGCCAGCTCTGCCCCGGGCTGAAGGACAGGGTCCGTAAGGCATTCCCTTCCTGGTACAGGGAGATTGTTGCAATTGCGCTCATTGAGGCAGTCAACGACATGGCCTCATTCCAGGAACTGCATCAGGACCTGTATGAAAGCTCCGTGCTCAACGAATGGCCGGACTGGATCTGGCCGGGACAGGCCCATGCCGCATGGAGGGACAGCCGGGCCGAAAAAGGAACGGCTTGCTTGCCTACATGAACGCATGGCTGAGGGAGGTTGAGCCAGAGGAGACAGCGGAAATGGAGTATCTGCTTGACGAGGCAAAGCACATACGCGACCTCTGCGCAGATGAGGAGAAGTACGAAGCGGAACTGGATGATATGGTCATGGACGAGGACTTCGGCACCCTGCTCACAGACTTTGTGAAGGAACAGTATCTCTTCACGCTGGAAAAACTCCTGGATTATGTCATGGATGAGAAGGGCCGCTTCTTCCCGGCCAATGTGATTCTCAAACTCACAGACCTGGTGTGCCTTGTCATAACCCCGGAAGGGAAGTACTTGACCTCTGTTCCAGATCAGCTGCAGGACTTTCTGGATTGCATAAAAGATGAGCATCCTGTGGATCTCTCTATAAACCGGTATCTCATATGACATAATCTCCGGCTGCAGCCATGGCCTTCGGCATGCACTGCATCATAACCAGCCATACAAACCCACACAGAGGACGCCTCAAATACGGCGCCCTTTTTGAGTCCGGAAAAGTTTATACGTCTTTTTTCCAAAAGCTCTTTGCTTTAATTTGACACCCCCTTCCGCGCAGTATATATTCTCCCTTACCTGCCGGCTCCGGGGGACTGTCCGGTATGCAAAGTAAACGGATAAATCACGTATATCCGGGGACTTTTGCATTTTACGGACACTTTTGCAGCCTTTGGCAGAAATTATCATGAGGGGGAATATGAGCATTATGCATGAAGACTTCAGAAGGGGCCCGGGGGAGGCAGCAAAGATTGAGAGGGGGCCTGCAAGGTCCTGTAGCCAGGAGACAGCCGTAAAGCCAGTGCGCCGGTTCAGCGCAAGGCAGGTGAAGGAGATACGCAGGTCCTGCGGGCTCACACAGGTCCTGTTCGCAGGTTTTTTAGGAGTGTCCGTAAAGACCGTAGAAGCATGGGAGAGGGGCAGGAACGCCCCTGCGGGCCCTGCCAGCAGGCTTATTGCCATGGCGGAGAAGGACCCCGGCTTCCCTTATGCAAGCGGCCTTCTGTCCGTACGCCGTGAAGGATGCTAGCCAGGAATTGTCCCACACAGGGACATTAGTGGCAGTGGGGAGGGCGGATGCCTGCCCCTGCTCACTTGCGGGCAAGAAAAAAGACGCCATTGGGCGCCTTTGGAAGTACATTTGCACTGTTGCTGCATTACAGGCCGTACTCCTGTTTGTATGCGACTATGGCTCTCGAGAGCTGGTCCGGGCAGGATGTGCCGTTGCGGCAGAGTATGCCGGAGAGCATGGCCTGGACTTCATCCATGTCCCTGCCTTCGCAGAGGCGTGCCACGCCCTGTGTGTTGCCTGTGCAGCCGCCTATGATCTTAACGTTGTGCAACTTGCGGTCTGCATCCACTTCAAACTGTATGGCCCTGGAGCAGGTGCCGTGTGTCTTGTATGTGTAAATCATTGCATATAGGTCCTTTTGTGGATTTGTTTCTATGAATGGAGCAGTGTACCGGACTGAGCCGGATGGCCCTGCCGGACCGGATAGTCCGGCTTGGAGCAGGTCAGTCGCAGAGGCTCTCATATATGACCTGGTACAGGTCTGCGGCCTTGTCCTCCCACTTTTTATAGATGGCCTTGGCCGTCTTTTTGTCCGGGACCACGTACTTGAGGTCCAGTATGGGCTGGACTTTGTCCAGGATCTTGAGGGACACGGTGTATGTGCCGTCCTTGTTCTGGTAATAGTCTGAGCGGCATTCCTGGCGGTTGCGGTAATGCGCGGAGTTCTTCTTGATGAAGATAGAGATCTCCTCGCGTATGCTCTTGGGGATGTTGATGTAGAAGTTTGCCAGTGTCTCGCGGCCGTCCGGGGTTATGGTGTAGAGGGTGTCCTCGTCCTCGGCGACAACGTAGATAAAGTTGTCATCCAGCAGCTTGTGGAGGATGTTTATGCAGTCCATGTAGCCCATCCAGTTGTTGGCGGAGGAGCACATGTCCACTATGGTCCGCTCTGACAGGGCGCTCTCCATTTTGTCGAAGACGAAGAGTATTATTAACTTGTTCACAGAAGATTCCTGCTGACTCAGCATAACAAACCCTTTCCCGGCTCCGGGGAGCGAAAGTACCTGACATTATAATGATTTCATACCGTAAAATCAAGAATATAAGCGTAAAAAGTAGTGCAATTTTGCGGAAGAGCCTGTATAATGAAATCATCCAAGGACAAGGGGCAACGGAAGATGGAAAGTTTGAAGAAGCAGATTGAAACATTTGACAGGTGCTGCGAGGATGCAAAGTCAGCCCAGTTCATTGTGGCCACTACGAAGCTCAAGGAAATTCTGAAGTGCATAGTGTCTTCCCCCAGGCTGTACGATCTCTTCCGGGCAATGGTGAAGAACTTTGACTATGCGGCCTGCTGCCGCAAGTGCTTGATTACCGAGCACAACGGGCTCTTTGAGACCAGCTACATTGCCCTTCCTGACGACCCGGATGAAACGCTCCCCTTCATTTTCTGCCTTTTGGCCGAGTTTGACCGCGAGGATTACCAGGGCTTCAATGATTTCCTTAGAAAGTACTTCAACGAGGACGGCTCATACGCTTCCTGCTACGAGAACTTCTGCGTGCAGATACTGGACACCCTGAGGGACATCATAGACTCCATGTATGCAGAGTCCGTCCAGAAGAGCGTCATGGAGCACCAGTCCGAGACTGTCTACACATCCGCCAATCCCACGGCCTCACCTGCCGGTCCCGGAGCCGCCGCTCACATAGCCCCTGCGCAGCAGTCACGTGATTACAGGCAAGTGCCTCTGCCAAATATGCAGTCTCAGCAGCAGCCTCTCCCTGACATGCAGTACTTCCAGCCCATACCAAACATGCAGTCTGCACAGCCTGTGCCGGCCGGAGCCGCTGACATATCCAGCCTCATTGCGGATGAGCACATCTATATTGCCATGACAGACATCCCGGACGGGGACAAGAAGGGGGCAATGGGCATCCTGGATGAGCTGGATGCAGCCATAAAGGCTGGTGCCTTCACCACAGCAAACGCCCTCATCTGCGGATACAACTACTTCGCTTTATTCCATAACACCATCTCCGCAAACCTGCCGAAGATAATCCAAAAACTGTACGAGCTGGAGGCATAACGCCCTATGAGCTTTGAAGAAAAGACAATATCCTCCAAGAGCATATACGAGGGGAAGGTAGTGCACCTGTCCCTGGACACCGTCCTTCTTCCGGACGGCTCCACGTCTTTCCGTGAGGTTGTGCACCACCGCGGCGGTGCTGCTGTCCTCTACGTACGGGACGGCAAGATCCTTCTCGTGCGCCAGTTCCGCTACGCATACCACAAGGAGATATACGAGATAGTGGCCGGCAAGATAGATCCGGGTGAGGACCCCATAGTTTCCGCCACCCGTGAGCTTGAAGAGGAGACCGGCTACCGCACAACACTCACACACCTTCTGGACATCTATCCCACGCCGGGGTACACGGACGAGGTCATATACATCTACCTTGCCGAAGGGGGCGAGCAGGTCTCACAGAAGCTGGACAAGGGCGAGTTCCTCTCATATGCCTTCTATCCCATAGAAGATGTCCTCTCCATGATCCGGTCCGGGCAGATAACGGACTCCAAGACCATCTGCGCCGTGTACACCTACCTTCGCATGAAGGGGAATAAAGCTGCTGGCCTTTGAATTATATCATGCCATGTGCTTGTTTTAAAGTGCTGCAACAGGTATATTGAAAAGGGCGAAAAAAAATGAGTGAAACAGATCTTAAAACTGCATTGTCAGGAGTGGAAAACTACATCAAAGCTCAAAACTTCTACTATGTGGATAAGACTCTTCTCATACGAGACATATTGACAGACAAAGGCTTACCCAATGGAGGCCGCATTAAGCTCATCACACGTCCAAGGCGTTTTGGCAAAACGCTTAATATGGACATGATTAAGACATACTTTGAGAAGACAGATAAAGACACATCTGTGTATTTCCAGGACAAGAAGATCTGGCAGTGCTCAGAGGGAATTAAGAACAGACAGGGGAAATATCCTGTCGTATTCCTTTCATTGAGAGATGCCGATTGTGGTAATTGGGAGGGAACGTACAATTGGCTGGTTTATCTGATTTCAGCCGAGTTCAACAGACATGCTGAGCTTGCTGCAAGCGCTAAATTCATTGCCAATGATATTGATAAATTCAGCAGGATAGCAAACGGGACAGGCAGTTATACAGACTATCGCTCTTCGCTTGCCCTTTTGACAGTAATGCTCACAAAATATTACGAAGAGAAGCCGATTGTCATTATTGATGAGTATGATATACCTGTCCAGGATGGGGTTGATCACGGGTATTACTCAAAGGTCATGACTTTCATGAAAGGCTTCCTGTCATCAGGTTTAAAGACAAATCCTAACTTTGAATTTGCAATTTTGACCGGCGTTCTTCAGATTGCTGGCGAAAATATGTTCAGCGGCCTCAACAACTTTGCTCCATATTCCGTTTTGAACGAAAACTTATCTGAGTATTTTGGCTTTACACCGGATGAAGTTCAGGAGATGCTTGCATACTTCGGGCATGCGGAGAAGTTTGATGAGGTAATCGAGTGGTATGACGGGTATAATTTCGGCAACACTGAAATCTTTAATCCCTGGTCTGTATTGAAGTATGTTGAAAACAACTACAAGGCGGAGCCTTTCTGGGTTAATACGGCACGGAACAACCTTCTGCGTAACATGCTTGGACATGTAACACCGGATGTCGTTGCCGGGCTTGCTGCACTTGCCCGCGGCAAAACCATTGAAGTTAAAATAGACAAGAACCTGACATATGCGGAGCTTAATGAGGGCACAAACGTATACGGTATGCTGTTATATTCCGGATATGTCAATTCAGTCGGCATGAGTACAGACGGCACAAAATATCTCATCCGTGTTCCCAACAAGGAAGTGATGACCGTCTTTGAGAAGGAAATTTCATCCAGAACATCTGTCTATCAGTCCAGTTTTGACATTCTGTGGAATGCCATTGAAGAGCTGGATGAAGAACAGATTGAAACAGCGATGGGAAAGTTCCTTAACAAGATAATGAGCAGCCGCAATACTGCATATGAGGACTTCTATCATTGCTTCATGATGTGTGTCGGTGAGTACAAGTCTGACAAGTATTATATCTCACCGGAAACCGAATCCGGAGACGGATTCCTGGATGTATGCTTTGAACCATGGGACAAAACGCGGTATGGATACATATTCGAGATAAAGAGTGTCCGCAAAAAAGGCATAAACCTTGATACATGCTCAGACAAAACAAAAGCGAAGACATTACTTATGCTAAAGTCAGAAGCTGAAGCGGCGCTGGAGCAGATAAATGACAACAGGTATGAGACAGTGCTGGTAAACCGGGGAATTAAATATATAGCAAAGATAGGTGTAGCCTTCATGGGTAAATACGCCAAGGTTGTAATAGAGGAGGCCAACTGATTTATTGCTGGTGCTGCATTATAAACCGCAAACCTTGCGCAATGCCTTTTGTACATAAAGTTTGTGCATTCTGCACATAATGCAGACATGACTGGTCTGCACCCGGATGTCCTTGTGGACGCCATAGATATGCGACACAGATGCAGCATGTTGTGCATTAACACCCGTCACGGAAGACCGCGGCGGGTTTTGTCATGCTTCGGGAGGGGATGGGTGTTCTTTTCATATAGGGCGTTCATTTAGTTGCTAATTGGCGAATTCTTTGTTATAATCTGCTAAGATGCCGCAAAAGGGCTTCGTGACGGAGGGGCGCAGATATGCCGCATGATGCAATCTGACGCCGCACAATTTACGCACCGGGCTTTGGCAAATACAATTCTGCAGATATCCTTTGGGAATCTGACACGGTTCATAATGAGAAAGCATTTCACGGCAAGGAACATTACCTTCTTTGCCATACTGGCCGCCCTTGTTGTCGTGCTGCAGGTCTGGGGCGGAAGCATACACATAGGGGCCACATCATTAAGCTTCGTGCTTGTGCCCATTGTTCTGGGCGGCATGATTCTGGGAGCCTCGGCAGGAGCCCTTTTAGGGCTGGTCTTCGGGATCATAGTGCTGATATACGGCATAACGGGGGCAGATCCTTTCACCTTCGTGCTCTTTTCAGAGCAGCCTGTCTGGACAATAGTTCTGTGCCTCGTGAAGGGCACTGCGGCAGGGCTTGTTTCAGGCCTTCTGTACAAGGCAATTGCCAAAAAGAACAAGTACGCGGCCTCGTTTGCTGCCAGTGCCGCTGCTCCGATAGTCAACACCGGGCTGTTCATCTTAGGGGCCCTCTGCATGAGCGGCACTATATCCGCCAATTTCGATCTGAACGGCGAGACAGTCATATACTTCTTAGTCATTGGCTGCGCAGGGATAAACTTCATCATAGAGTTCTGCATAAATCTCGTCCTGTCCCCGGCACTGCACAGCGTTGTCACCATAGTGGAGAAACGCATAATGTCCAAGTACAGGAAAAAGCAAAAGAAGCCAGCATCAGCCCAGCAGGCGCCTTCGGAGCCTGTCAAGGACAGCACGGAAAGCACTGTGGCCAGAACGGGGAAGGATTCGGGCAAGACCGCAGCAGAGACCTCTTCAGGGAGTGACGCATGATAATCTGCCTGGACATAGGGAACACCAATATAAAGTATGCCGTATATGACGGCGATGACCTCGCAATATCATTCAGGATAGCAACAGAGGTCAACAAGACCTCGGATGAGTACGGCGGGCAGCTCATAAACATGCTCCGCACGAACGGCGTGGATCCGGAGAGCATAAAGGGCGGCATAATTTCATCCGTTGTTCCCCAGCTGGATTACACACTGGACAGAATGTGCAGGACGTACCTGAACATAAAGCCCATGATGCTTGCGCCCGGCCTTAAGACGGGCATGAACATGAAGGTGGATGACGCCAAGGAAGTGGGAGCGGACAGGGTTGTGAACAACGTCTCTGCCATACAGAAGTACGGGGCGCCGCTCATCATTATAGACTTCGGCACGGCCACAACGTTCAACGCCATAGATGAAAGGGGCCAGTTTATAGGCGGCTCCATAGCACCCGGCATAAAAGGGTCACTCACATCTCTTGTGAACGGCACGGCAAAGCTTCCGAGGGTGGAGATAGAGAGGCCGGAGCATATCATAGGGAAGAATACAGTAACAAACATGCAGTCCGGAATCTTTTACGGCTTTGCCGGGCTGGTGGAATACATAGTCAAGGGCATGAAGAGAGAGATGAAGTGCGATGGGATACGGGTGGTGGCCACGGGAGGCTTCTCGGACACCATTGCCTCGGAGCTCAAGTGCATAGACATAGTGGACAAGCTTTTGACGCTGGACGGTCTCAAGTACCTGTATTACCTTAATGAGAAGGAGGCACGTTAATATGAGAAAAGTAGGAGTTGCCATACTGGGCCTTGGCGTAGTAGGCGGCGGCACATACAAAATACTCACAGAGCACCGTGAGATGTACAGGAAGGCATACGGCGCGGACATAACCGTAGAGGCCGTTCTGGAGCTCAGGAAGGACCGTGCCTTAGCACTCGGAGTTCCGGAGAGCAGGATTGCCTCCAGCATAGCTGAAATCTGCTCCAACCCGGACGTGGACATAGTTGTAGAGGTAATGGGCGGCGTGGAGCCTGCCAAGACCTTTGTCCTTGCGGCCCTCAACGCAGGCAAGTCTGTTGTAACCTCCAACAAGGAGATGTTCTGCAAGTACTCATACGAGCTGGAGCGCGTTGCAAAGCACAACCGCGTCGGACTGTATTACGAGGCCACATGCGTAGGCGGCGTGCCTGTCATCCGTGCCCTTCTGGACAACCTGCAGGGCAACGTCATTACATCCCTTGTGGGCATCGTTAACGGCACAACAAACTACATCCTGTCCAAAATGTCCGGCTCCGGCGCGGACTACAGCGAGGCCCTCAAAGAGGCCCAGCGCCTGGGCTACGCAGAGGCAAATCCCACAGCGGACGTAGAGGGGTATGATGCCACATACAAGCTCTCCATCCTTTCATCCCTTGCATTCCACACGAAGATTCCTTACACAAAGATATACCGTGAGGGCATAACGGCCGTAACACCTGCGGACATAGCATACGGAAAGCAGCTAGGCTACTGCTTAAAGCTCCTTGCCATAGGAAAGAACACAGAGAGGGGCATAGAGGTCCGTGTGCATCCTACATTCATACGCCAGAACCACCCGCTTGCGTCCGTAAACGACAGTTATAACGCAGTATACATCACGGGAGACAGCGTAGAGGACGTAATGCTCTACGGCCGCGGAGCAGGGGCAGAGCCCACAGGAAGCGCAATAGTCGGAGACATCATCTACTGCGCGACCCATCTGCAGCACAACTACTCCACGTTTGACAACACGGAAAAGGCTTCACCTTCCACAAAGTTTGTGAACAACTTCGAATCCGCATACTACATCCGCATCTCTGCGGAGGACAAGGCGGGCGTCCTTTCCAAGATAACATCCATCCTCAGCCGCAACGGCATCTCCGTTGCCCAGATAATCCAGGAAGAGGACAAGGACCCGGACGGCAAGGTGCCCATCATCGTTGTAACCCACGTAACCCACGAGCACAACATCAACAAGGCCGTGCAGGACATCAACGCCGGCACAGGCGACTACGCCGCCGTCTCCTCCGTAATCCGCGTCTACGACTAAAACCCAAACAAGTATGAATGCAGAAACGGTAAACAGAACGCCCCGGGCATCACAGCCTGAGGCGTTTTTCAGTATGCTATATTTCTTTGTGCAGCAGTTTCTGCAGTGCATTGGCAGTGACTGCCAAAAGAAAAGCAGTCCTCCATTGTACCACCAACCAGGCTGCTTTTCCCTTACTGCTTATATGCGGCTCTCGCCTGTTAAGACATACAGAGGGTATCATATGCGGTCCGGTGTGTCAATTTGCCCGGTGCCTGCCTCGCCTTCTTTGGGCAAATGTACAGTCATTTCATGCAAACCGCAAAGAGCCTGTCATCAAGGTCTGCGGCATATCAAAAGCAGACGGAGCAGCCGGCTCCATCTGCCTGATAAAACGCTATAAGTCCGTTCTAAGTCTCATCTTCGGCCTCTGCTGCCTCTGCAGCAGCTGCACCGGTTTCCGCTGCGGAGGCTTCTATCTCCTGGATCTTCTGTATTGCCACCTGGAGGGCAAGGAAGTGCTTGGGAGTGAAGGTGATTTTTGCAGGCTTGTTCTCGAGTGTGATGTCCACGGCAAGCTCTGTCTGCATGGACGGGTCCTGGGAGAGGACATCTTCTATGACGGTGCTTATCTTGCGCTGGCTGTATTTGAGCTTTGCGGCGCATAAAGGGCAGAGGGAGAGGGTGTTCCAGCCGAGGTCCAGTTTAAGCTGCAGGGTGTAGTCCAGGGCGCTGGTGCTGAAGATGTTGATAGCCTCGAAGTACTGCGTGCCGTCTGCCTTGAGGAAGCCCATATTGCCGCATATCTGGCACTTGGAGTGGTACTGCCCGTACATGAAGGACCGTTCCTCTGCGCTTGTGGAAGGCCTGCTGAGCTCAACCTTTACCTTCTTTGCGGGAGCTTCAGGGGTGTCCGCGGAGTCAAAGGCCTGCTCCAGCCTTGTGCGCCTCTGGGTGAGGTCCTTAGGTCTGGAGACGGAGTCCGCGTAATCCAGAAGGTCATCATATCCGGCCTGGGACTGGTCCCTGTCAGAGGATGCAGCCACTTCCGTGAGCGTTTTGGTCTTCCTGGACTTTTTCTCCTGCATCTGCTGCGCCATCTGGAGGATCTGCTGCTGGATGTCCGGGTCATAGGCGGCAAAGGCAAGCATCTTGTCATCCGTAACTCCCTTGTTCCTGAGGTCCTCCACGGCGTCATACGGGGTCTCGGAAATTGCTTCCCTGAGGACTGAGGGGATGTCTTCAAAGTCCTCCGGAAGGTCCCCTTCCTGCAGGTCGCAGGGGCGCTTGTACTCGCCGGACACAGTGGGGACCCACGCTATGCGCTTGAGATAATACACGAGGGTGGAGTCAAAGGTCTGCACCTTTGCCTTCGTATTGGGCTGGAATACGGTCTGGAGGCAGTCCCTGTCATTGGTCTTTACAACCATCTTCCAAAGCATCCTGGCCTCATCGTACAGGCCTTCTTCCGCAATGCGGGTGAAGGAGTTCCAGTCAAAGCCTGCCAGGGTGTAGGTAATCTCCGTACGTGTGGAACGCGCGTTGTATAGGTTCAGCCTGTCATAGAGGGGGAAGTTGTCCTCAGTGAGGTCGTCCAGCCTTTCAATCACCGGCTCCGTCCTGCCTCCGAGCATGGTGAAGATTTCCTGAAGGATGTCCATGTACGCCGCGCCAAGCTCCTTCACGTACAGGTCCTTTGCTATTATGTACCTCTTGTCCTGGCTGAAGAAGGCCGCCTCTTTGGACCAGCAGCACTCATTGGCGCATGCGGCGTGGTATGCGTCATTATCCGCGTCTTTGTCATATGCGGCGAAACGCTGCCTGTCTGCATACTCATAGCCTTCCACCTTGCCGTTGGTGTAGTTGTCTATGAGAATCATGGCGCTTATGGTGATTTTTTCCGTCTCCTCCGGGGACAGGACTTCCCCGGAATCATCTGTCGTGAAATCCTCCGCAGCGCACATTTCACGGACGCCCAGCAGGAGCAGAAAATCCTTTGTGGCCCTGTCCTGCGCGTTTTCCCTTAAGCCAAGGTCCACATAGACGGGATTTGTCTCAAACATGACGGGAGTGTATGAGGTGCGGAAGAAGATGTGGTCCCCGGGGGAGTGGTACTGGCCGTCATCGCAGAGGATGAAGTTCACCTTGGAAAGGATCTCGTCTCTCGGGGGCTGGTTTATGTACCGTCTGAATAAGTCATCCTTGAATTTGCCCTGTCTGTCCACGTACTTGGAATAGTTGGGCCTGGTGTCCGCCAGAGACAGCTGGTAGCAGAGGTTTTTGGCATAATCCCTGTTCCTGTTGGCGGCAAAGAGGGAGTCATAGCCTGAAGGGGACTTCCACAGGTCCTCCACGAAGTCATTTATGGTGTATTCCTGTATGTCAAACTGCCTTAAAAAGTTCTCTATCCTTGTTGCAGGCTGGAAGGTGGGTATCCAGCTCTTGCGGAAGAACTTCTCCGGATATCCGGAAGGCATGACCCTCTTCATGCCAACCGTTCCCATGAGCACTTCATTCACGGCCTTGTAATCTCCGTTTTCCGTTATGAACAGCTTGTTTGCGAGCATCTCGTCCTTTACGAGGTCTGCAAAGATCTTGAACCTGGAACCCGTCTTGCCTTCAAAGTCTCTTGCCTGCGGAAGCGTTGAATACGCGGAATAATCCAGAATGTCCTTGGCTCTGAGCTTGTGCAAAGAGGATGCGGTGAGCTCTGCGAGCCTGCGTATCATGATGTCATTGTTTTCGCCGTCCTCGCCCGTGTACAGTATGACGTCCCTTGCGACAGTGGATGCAAAGGGGGCGTTGATGTGGAAGCGGAGGCCGCTCTCTATCTCTGTGGGGAAGAATATGCACACCTTGCCGGAGAGCGCAGGGTCCATCCTGTATTTGCCATGGTCCGATATGAGATGGTATGCGATGGAGACGGGAAACTTCTTGAGAGCCTGTGCAGTGGAGCCCTCTTCACGGACCTTCAACGGGCAGTCTGCGGAAAATGTGGCCCAGAAGGTCTCCTTGACGGTCTTGTCCGGGCTGCGCACTATGACGCTTGTAAGGAAGTCCGTCCCGTTCACTTTGCGGGAAATGGACACCTTGCCCTTGGCGCCTGCAGGGATGGAGTAGTTGATTTCCTTTATGCTGGACAGAAAGAGCAGGGCGGTCTCGTTGAAGTGCTCAAAGCCGTCCCGTATCTCGCTCACGGCCTTCTGAGGCGGCTTTCTTGAGTTGTTGAAGGGGAAGATGAACTGTGTGTGCTGGTGCTCATCCTTCTGTATCCACTGGGGCTTGGGAAGATTGGTGTCATTGGGCACAATGTAGTGCTCTATCCTGAAGTGGTACTGGCCGGAGTGTATCTCAGGGGTGTTGGTGTAGTCATACACGGCCTTGAAGCCCATGCCGAACTTTCCTATCTGCGTTACGTCATCCGCTTTCTGGCTCTTGCCCTTGTTGGTAATGGAGTCTATGTCCCTTAGCTCAAAGTTCCTCTTTGTGCCGTTGTGCTCAAATATGAGCCTGGAGCCCTCCAGACGGAAGGTTACCTTTGTGGCGTTCATGTCCTCTGCGTTCTGCAGCAGCTCATACAGGAAGTGCGCCGGGTCCGGATAAAAACCTGTATGCTGGTCCAGAAAGCCTTCTATGCCGCCCGCCACCATGCCGTTGTATGCGTCCAGACGGCCCTTTTTTAGTTCTTCAAATGTCTTGAATTCCATCATTCTTCCCCGGACTGCCCAAGGCAGCCCTCATGTAATATGTTACGTCCCTGTCTGAGACAAAGCACATGCCTGGCATATGCCGTTTGGGCAGGGTTATGCTTGTTTTAAGACCATTTTATGCCGCCCGCGGAGGGACCGGATGGTGCCTGTCCCGGCGGCCGGATGCTGCCCGTGCCGCCGGACGGTCTGCACGGTCAGTTTTCTACATGGAGGTTGCCGTATGCAAGCTTCTCTGAGTTTATGTCACAGCGCTTTATCTCCGTGGCAAGGGAACTGGCTTTTGCCCGGAAAGAATGCTCCATGTTGTCCAGCTGTTTCCTGCGCATGCGAAGGATGCGCTCTTCCGTAACCTTTTTAAGCTGCGCCTCCAGTGCGTTCAGCTGGCCCTGCTGGCTGAACAAAAGGCTCTCCGTCTTGGCGCGGATGGTCTGGCTGCATTCTTCAAGGTACCTGGATTTTTCCTGCTTCCAGAGCTTGTAATGCTTCTGCTCCAGGGATTCCAGCGCGTTCTTCTCCGGACGGATGTCTGTGTCTGCGGAGTCATATATGAGCCCCAGCATCTCCCTGCTGGAAAGGGAGGCGTTGGAGATGACCACAAGCTCATTGTTTGGCCTTGTCCCTGTGTATTTCCATTCATACACGATGAAGGGGTAGTCCCCGGCAGGGATGGCGTCTGTCTTAACGGCCAGGCTGCACTCCACGGGGTCTTCCGCAAAGATCCTCATGGCCTGGCGCACAAGGGGATGCGCTGGCATGATGAAGGTTACGTCCGGGTGCTGCGTGGCATACTCCCCGTTAAAGGTAATCTTAAGATACGGGTCCGTGCCGTTAAGGTACTCTTTCCATGCCTTGTACACTGGGCTCGCTGGCACTGGCTGCTCCAGCCGGTTAAAGTCTGCGTACAGGACCTGTTTGGCATCCTGCCCGAGGCGCAGTGTCCTCCGGATGCCTTCGCCCAGGATGCACTGCGTTCCGGTTCCCAGGCGGGAGTCCAGATATATGGCCGCAAGGCGCTCTATGGCCCTTGAGGAAAGGTGGATGTTGGTGGCGTCCTCCATTTCCTTGCGCATCTGCTCCTCGCTTAAGTCCAGACCGAAGAAGGCCCGTTTTTCCTCTTCCAGGCGCTGCTGCTCCTGCATCTCGCGGATGGCGTTGTCCGTCATCTGCTGTTCCTTGAGCTTTCTTTCCTCAGGCGAAAGCATGTACTGGCTTGCGATGTCATATATCTCCAGCGTGATCTTGCCCAGGATTTCCTCACTGTCTCCTATGGAGCGGTTGAAGACGCCTATCCGGGACAGGCAGCGTTCATATATCTCCTCATCTATGGTGCCCCTTGTTATTATGTTGATTATGGAGACCTTTTCGCTTTTCTGGCCGTTCCTGTCTATCCTTCCTATGCGCTGCTCCACAGCCTGCGGGTTCCAGGGAAGGTCATAGTTCACGAGGCAGTCACAGAACTGGTAGTCCAGCCCTTCGCAGCCCACTTCAGAAAAGAGCAGGACGTCTATTGCATCATCCAGGTCCGGGTCCAGCATGAACCGGTCCCTTAAGGCCACGCGCTCTTCATCCGGCACACCGCCGTGTATAACCGCGGAGCGTATGCCGCACTTTTGAAGCTCCTTGCGGATGTATCCCAGCGTGTGCCTGAAGCTGGAGAAGACCATGACCTTGTTCTTTTCCATCTGCTGCTTGTCAAGTATGACCTCTATGAGCTTTTCCACCTTGGTGTCATCATCAGACATCCCATCCGCAAAGCGTATGAGCTCATTCACGGCCTCAATAATCCCCGGAAGAGAAAGCACCTTTACGGCTTCCTCGCCGTTCTCTTCACCTTCAAGGCCCATATCCCCGCATGCAAAGCCCAGCTCATCATAATGCCTTGTAAGGATGTCCTGAAGGAAGGGCTTAAGCCCGTGGATGCAGCTTGATGCCTGCCTCATGATGGTTGTCATCATGAACAGTATCCCGTGGTCCCCGTGCAGGGCCCGGAGTATCCTTGCCTGCAGGCGCATAAGCTCATCATACAGCCTCTGCTGGTCCGGTGTGAACTCCACAAGAAGCGTCTCAGGCTTGCGCACGGTAAAGGCGCCTATGTCCCTTCTTCTGGTCCTGTTTATTATGTTCGCGAAGGTATGCAGGCCTTCCACATCCGTAATGAGCTTAACCCTTTCCTCCGGCGTGACTTCATCCTGCTGCAGGACATGCACAGCGCCCGCATATGCAGAGTTGTGCGCCAGCACCTTCTGCCCCCAGGCGGTTTTCCCTGCGGCAGAAAGGCTTTCCAGCGCCTTTTCCTGCCAGCTGTCATCATTGCCCCTTATGATCTTTGCGGCGGCGTTTATGAACTCATTGGGCTCGGACATCTGCACAAAGCTGTCATAATCGAACACCAGGTCCGGCCTTAAAAGGTTCAGGAGCACAAAGAGGTCCCTGTCATGGAGCTGGATGGGAGTGGCGGTAAGCATCACGATGCTCGTCGCATTGTCGCAGAACATCTTCACGGCCTGGTAGGACCAGGTCTGCTGGTTCTTCACATGATGGGCCTCATCTATAATGACGAGGTCAAACTTCGGGAAGGGCTCCAGGTCCACAAAGCATTTTCTGTTCTTAATCTTCTGGCCGTACGCAGTCCCTGCCACAGTGGCCTCATCAAAGAGCGAGTACGGCATTATGCACTTTGAGTACTCCTCCGGCCATTCCCCGTCCAGGTCACACTCCCTGATGCAGTACCTCAGTCTCTCCCCGTTTATGTGCCTGAAGCTCTCGCCGAACTTATCCTTAAGCTCCCTTTGCCATTTGCTCTCGGATATAAGCGGCTTGGGGCATATGACCAGCACGGACTTTATGTCCAGCCTGGCCTCAAGCTCCTTCAGTATGAGGCCGGCCTCAATGGTCTTTCCGACGCCCACGCCGTCTGCAATAAGCAGCCTCGGGCTGTCTGACTTTATTATCTTCAGCACCGGCCTGAACTGGAAAGGAATGAAATCTATCCTGGATGAGTTGAGGGAGTAGAGGGAGTTGATGTTGGGGTTCATAAGGAGCCGGGCGGTGAAGAGCGAGTTGACCTCCCTTGCCGTATACAGCAAGGGCTCCTCTTCAAGGTTCACAGCTTCCAGCTGCTCCTCGTACATGCCTTTCTTGCGGCCGTCCACAAGGACAATGTATCTCACAGCATCGCCCTGTTCCACATCTATGACGGCTCCAACCTTTCCGCTGGCCTTAAGAAGGACGGTGTCTCCAGTGCTGAACTTCTGCATGCCGCGCCTCACTTCCTGTCCCCGACGACTTCCAGGACTGCCTCCCTGAACTTCGCATACGAAGGGGAGTCCGGGTCCAGGCACTTCTCCCAGGCTTCCTGCACGCCGGCATCCGTTTCATCCGCACTCTTCATATATCTTGCGCACTTCATGCCTTCAGGGTCATCGCATCTGCCTATGAGCCAGTCACAGGAGACATCAAAATAATCCGCATATGCAAGCATGGCGGCATATGAGGGCACATTCACAGCCGTCTCGTATCTTGCCACAAGCGGCTGGCTTATCTTAAGCTCTTTGGCAAGCTTGGCCTGTGAAAGCCCTGCCTTTTCACGCAGGGCTTTAAGCCTTGCGGCTATAATCTGCTTGTCCGGTTTCAGTTCTGTCATAACCTGTATATAATACATCAATACTCCGCAGAACGTCAATAACTGCTGATTGCATATTCAATACGAATCAGTTATCGAAACTGCAATAATGTCCGCACCTGGAAGTGCATTCCGTCGGCAGTGAATCTGCAGGCCTGGCACGATACAGAGGTCTGTATGCCATATTATACGGAAAGGTTCAAGATTTTACAGAAAAGTCCCGGAGCCTTTTCCGCATGCCATGGAATGCTGCATATGGCGCATGAAAAGCAGGCCGGGGAAGGCCGCGGCAGCAGCGGAGGGGGAAGCCGTTCGTTACAGAATTTTTGCGTTTTATGCAGACGGATGGACGCAAACGGACCGGTTTTTGCGTTTTGAACGGGTTTTGTGGAAGATTTCCGGGGGTTGGATAGAATGGCACATGGTGACACCTCAAAGGCATCCGGCATGTGAGCGCATACTTTGAAGCATTGTCAAGCTTCCGGAGGCTCCGTGAATGGATAAGGAGAGATTGGCCGTAGAAGAGCCGGAAGCAGGAAGGGCACCGAATAATGGATAAGGAGAAGTTCAATCATAATGAACGGCAGGAAAGGCAAGAACAGAAGTGCTGCCATCATGGGCATTGTAGTGCTCTGTGCAATCCTACTCGTCCTCAACGTGGCGCTGGCCAATGTCCGCAATGTAATTTCAATGGGACTCGGCTCATACTTCAGCTCTACGGTTACCGAGAACGATGATTACACAGTTGAAAGCAACTACCTGACCGGATATGAAACATGCGTGGATGTCATGAGCGAAGGCACAGTTCTTCTCAAGAATGAGAACAACCTTCTTCCTCTGGCAGACGGAACACGCGTGACCTTAACCGGCGCCGGCTCATACAACTACGTTCTCGGCGGCACAGGATCCGCCGGCGGCAAGGATGATGAGTATACAATCTCAATGTATGACGCTTTCGCCGAGGCAGGACTCGATATCAATGACTCAGCCTGGAACAAACTTGAATACGCCTGCGGCGGCTCAAGAGGAGCCAAGTCCCGTTACGGCAACAGCGAGGCCAGCTACTTCGTGGCCGGCGCGGATGACGCCAACGGCTGGACATCATACAAAATGATCCATGAGTTCTCTGTGGATACATATTCAGACTATATCCTCAAGGACCTCAACAGCAAGTATACAAATATCGCCATAGTAACCCTTTCAAGGTCAGGAGCCGAGGGCGCATCCCCCGCTATGAATTACTACGGCGACACGGCGGAGAACACGTCAGGAAAGGGAACACAGTCTTATTTCCAGCTTTCCGTTGAAGAGGATGCCCTCCTCAAGCTCTGCAAAGAGAAGTTCGACCACACAATCGTGCTCATCAACTCTTCCTCCCAGATGGAGATGGGATTCATAGACAGCGATGATTACAACATTGACGCGGCTCTCTGGATAGGCCATCCCGGCGAGGCTGGACTGGTAGGCGTAGGATATGTGCTTACAGGCCTTGAGACCCCTTCAGGCGCCCTTGTGGACACATACGCATATGACCATTCCACAACCCCCAGCTGGTACAACAACGATGACAACACATACTCCAACAGCGACATATCGGATCAGTCCGCAACAAAGTATTATCAGTACGAGGAAGGCATCTATGTAGGATACAGGTACTATGAGACAGCGGATGCGGAAGGGTACTTTGACAGTGACAAGTTCAAGGCCATTGAGTTCAAGAACGGTAAAGTCACAGGCGGATATGATGACGTTGTCCAGTTCCCGTTCGGATTCGGAATGTCCTACACGACATTCACCCAGCAGATCACGGACAGTGATGTGAAGCTTGAGGCCCACGGCACGAACTCTGTTACCGTAAAGGTTACAAACACCGGATCCTATGCCGGCAAGGAGATTGTGCAGCTGTATATGGAAGCTCCGTACAACCAGGATTCCAGCCTCGGCATCAAGGGCGTAGGCCTTGAGAAGTCAAAGGTTGTGCTTATCGGATATGCAAAGACATCCGAACTTGAGCCCAAGGCATCCGAGGAAGTGACAATCGAGTTCCAGACGGACGACATCACTTCATATGACAACTTCGGCCAGGGATGCTATGTCCTTGAGAAAGGCGATTATTACTTCAACATCCAGGACAACGCACACTGCTGGTCACAGGATCCAGCTGCATCAAACGCAGTATATGACTCCGTAAAGGCAACCCTTTCACAGACATACGTATACAACGACAACGGCGTGGGCGCACGTGATTCAGACCAGGTGGTTGCCGAGAACTGCATGGATGACGTTACCGCAGGAGACGGCAACATGCTGGACGGATACCTTTCCAGGTCAGACTTTGCCACCGGAATGGAATCCATCATGATGCACAGCTCCAACTGCAACAAGGAAGAGGCTCTTGCAGACAGTATCGTCACTTGCGTAAACCTCAAGGGAACCAGTTCAACGACATACACATTCTCCACATACAGGAACGGCGTCAAGACAACAATGTCCGAGCCCATCTACGGATACGGCAACAATGCGGCACTGTGGGGGGATACGGTAGGCAACACCGGCATATCCGTAACGGACTTCATGGCAGACAAGACCGTTTCATGGGACCAGCAGTACTACATCGTGGTAGACAGCGCTGACGAAGTGGTTCTCACGATAGATTCTGACGGGGACGGCATCAATGATGACTTCAACATGTACGCAAGCGCATCAGACATCCCTGCGGATGAGCTTTCACAGGGTTCCGGCTCAAGGCTCGCACAGGTTGGCGACATGGGAACGGTGGCTGCAGGAGACGAGAAGTGGACACAGCTCACATCAATGATTTCCCTTTCCGAAGCCGAGACAATAATGGGCAACTGCGGATGGTCCACACCTGCCGTTGAATCCGTTGGCAAGGAAGCCACAACATCCCAGGACGGCCCCGGAGAGCCCAACAACGGCGGATCAGACATGGTCACCTGGTATCCTTCCGCAACAACAATCGCAGCCACATGGAACAATGACGTGGCATATGAGGAAGGCAACTCATACGGACGCTGGGAAGTAATCCTCAACATAGCGCAGGCATACGCTCCCGCAATGAACACGCACCGTTCCCCTTACGGCGGCAGAAACTTTGAGTACTACTCCGAAGACGGATTCATCTCCGGTAACATAGGCGGCAGCGCAGTTGCCGGCATCAGGTCCACAGGCACATCCGTATTCATCAAGCACCTTGCCCTCAACGACAACGATACCAACCGCGGCGGCGTTATGACATGGGCAAACGAGCAGGCCGTGCGTGAAATCTATATGAAGACATATGAGATCACCTGCAAGGATTACGGCGCAGACGGCATAATGGGCTCCCTGAACAGAATAGGAATGAGCTGGGCTCATTACGGAATGTACACAACGATGCTCAGAGATGAGTGGGGATGGGAAGGCCATCTTATCACAGACGGTGACGGCTCCTCATCAGATTCATACAACAATCCCCTGTTCTGGATAGCAGGCACACAGGGATCCATGCTCGGCAGCTTCTCATACAGCGAGTGCATCTCCAACATGAATTCCTCCTCATCGGTATGCGAGTCAGACTACGCACAGTGGCTCCTTTCCCAGTGCTCCAGACACCTTCTGTATCAGTACGGCAACTCTGCGATGGTAGCCGGCGTACGTGCAACCTGGTGGTACGCAATCTGGGCGGTAGTGGACGTTCTGCTTGTGGCAGGCATAGTTCTCCTCGTTGTATTCAAGATTGCCCTTCCGCTTGTAAAGCTCAGGAAGGAAGGGGCAGACAGTGAGACAGACGGCGGTGATGCAGACGGCACCTTAAATGATGCCTCAGGCACAGACGCAGCTGCAGATGCAGCAGACAAGGAATAACACGGAGGTGTGATCATGGAGAAAACCGATACAACAACCAAGACCGGATATACCCCCAAAGGCTTCGCCGCCTGGCTCAACAAATTCTTCGGATTTGCAGAGAGGGGCGGCACGATGAAGGGCGAGATTGTGGCAGGCGTCTCAATCTTCCTTCTCTCCGTGTGCATGCTCCTTGTGAATACAAGGGTCATCGGCCAGACATTGGGCGCAACAAGCGCTGAATACTGCGGCATATACTTAGCCGCCGCCATCACATCATTCCTCGGCACGCTTGCCATAGGACTTATAGCAAGGCTTCCCCTGGTGCAGCTGTCATCATTAAGCCTTACATCATCCTTCATAGCTCTTGTCGGCGCAGGCAACGGCCTCACATACCAGAACATGCTGGCCGTAACGCTCCTTTCCGCCATCATATACACAGTGGTTGTATCCATCCCCGTATGCCGCAACTTCCTCAAGACCGCCCTTCCCAAGGCAGTCAGAAAGGCTCTTCCCGTTGCAATGGGACTGTACGTTGTCCTTTATGCCCTTAACAGCATAGGCCTCGTGTCCCTGGACGGCGGAGTTTCCTTCGTAGGCGTAAGCGGAATAACTGAGGGGACAGGCAGGCTTGCAGCCCTCGGCGCCATAGCTGCCATCATTGCAATGATAGCAGTGCTGGTATTCGTAAAGCTCAAGAAGAGCGGCAAGGTGTCCGCGCCCATCTTCTTCTCAATTCTGACAGGATTCATAATCTTCTACGTTGTCGGCGTGTTCTATGCATTCTCACTCGTGTTCTCCACAGACCGTGTATACATGACCGCTGGCGCTGAGAACCTTTACACAATCGGCATGGGCTTCAGCGGAATAGACTTCGGCTCCGTCTTCACAAAGGGCTTTGACTTCTCCGCATATACAGGAAACGTTGCAGAGCTTTTCATCTCCGGAATGTTCGTGTTCTTCTTCATGAGCATGTACGAGTCAGACGCCAACATCCAGGCGGCATGCCTTCTCGGAGAGTATGAAGAGGATGAGAAGAGAACAAACACCGCTCTCATCTGCTGCGGCGCAACAAACATCTTCGCAGCACTCATCGGATCCTGCCCGCTTTCCATCGGCAAGCAGTCCGCTGCCGGCGCCGTTGAAGGCGGCAAGAGCGGCCTCACTTCCGTTGTGGCAGCAATCGGATTCTTCATAGCACTCTTCACATGGGTATTCTTCACGGCCCTTGCATCCACAACCGGAACCGTTACAGACTACGGCCATGCAACATCCAACTCCTTTGCAGAATACGCCCAGGCAGGTTTTGCCGTAATAGACGGCGTAATGCTTGTAGTAGGCCTTCTCATGATGAAGGGAATCAAGGGAATAGATGCATCCAAGCTTGATGAGCTGCTTCCCTTCGCGGCAACCATCTGCGGGTTTGTCTTCACATTCAACATTGTAATCGGCGTCTGCGCCGGTCTCGTAGCCTACGTGATCTGCAAGCTCCTTTCCTGCAAGGCCAAGGAGATCAAGGCCATCGGCATCCCCACAGCTGTGCTTACAGTTGTCATGATCATAGTGCTTGCACTGTAATCCAGGGAGGTATGATATGAAAAAGACAGCAAGAAACATTCTCATATGCGCGGCCCTTTCCGTATGCGCGCTCTCCATGGCTGCCTTTGCAGCCTGCGGCGGCTCATCAAGCAGCACATCCCTGCGCACCCAGCTTGACGCCGTTGACCCTACGACCGTGTCCTTTGACTTCGATAAAGGCACCTTCTCCTTCACGGCCGTTGAGAACGCCACCTACTACCGCGTATACTTCTACAACGTGGAGGAGCCCAACGAGGATCTTGACAACTACGACTACTTCGTCTACACCACCGATGACGGCTCCGACTCCTCTGACGAAACCGAGGCTTCCGCAAAAACCGGCACCCTTGTGGCTTACGCCGACGAGACCGATGGCGCCGAGGAGCAGGAAGAGCAGACCCAGGAAGGCGACGCCCAGGAGGGCGGGAACACTGAATACCCTGACGCCGGCGGCGATGCAGGCGGAGACTTCACTCCCCCGGATGCAGGCGGTGCCCCTGACATGGGCGGCGGAGATTTCGGCGGCGGATCTTCAGTCACATACAACTTTGAGAAAGATGCGGACGGCAACTATGTGCTCCAGGACTATGACACCATCCTTTCCCAGAGCGCCACATATTCCAAGAGATACAACGCCTACTACTACGATGAAGAGACCGATACCAAGACGTACTACGAAGCAGGCGACACCGTAACGTTCACCCTTCCCAATGACAGCATCTCCGGCGGAAGATACATCATCGGCATCAAGTCAGGCGGCACCCTCGCCCTTTACACACTTTCAGACTGGTGCGTTGTTGACACCAACCTGAAGCTTCAGTACGTGACTCCCGAAATCAATTCCGGAGAGTGGTCATGGTCATGGAAGGTAAGCAGCGACACAACGTATTATCAAGCAGACGGCTCCACAGCAGCCACTGACTATCCTGACGGAAACGGCATGATGTTCGAGCTTGTCAACGCGGACACGATGTATGCGGCAGACCCTTCAATGGAACTCACGTTCTACATCACGGACAGCAACGGGAATAAAGTAGATTTCAGCTACTATGACCTCAACATGACCAGAGCGGACAGCAATTCCCTCTCCTACTGGACGATTGCCAATTCCGGCACAAGCGTTCAGGAAGGCATGATGACCCTCGGGTACTCCGTATACTCGCACAGCGGCCCCACGATGTTCTATGCGGCATACGGCTATGCATATGTCCTTGGCCTTACAGTAGACTCATCCTATACATTCCATATCCAGGCAATAGCACCTTCCACGAGCACCACGGCCGTAAGCTCTGCAGAGGCCACATTCGACTTCACATACACAGTACAGACTGAGGGGACAACCTGATGCTCAAGTTCCGGTAATGCTCAGGCCCGGGTCTGAGAAAGAACAGGACAAGACATCTGATTCCTGCCAGGAACGGGCCGCCGCGAGACGGCCCGCTCTTTCACAGGCAGTAAGATAAAAATTTGCAGACCGGCCACGGGCCGCAAAATGCCTCACATATGCAGCGTTAATGATGCATGGATGTGAATCCGCCGGGATCCGGGCGCTCTTGACACCTGTCCAGGTCTGTTATAAGATGTTGTAAATTCATTAGGAGAAAGCATGCTGGATTACTTCAGAACTTTCTACATAAATTTAGCCTATGGGCCGTCATACATAGTCACAGAGTTGCTGTTTGCCGTCACGGCCGTGCTGCTTTTAACGAAGTTTGAAAGAACCCGCAGATGTGCCGTCACAATTTCTGCCGGCATCGTGTGCATGTGGGTGTATGAGATTCTTTTGAACAGTCTCATATACTGGCTTACACAGGACACGCATCTCACACTGTTCATAACACTACCCCTGGGGCTCATAATATTCGCCATATTCTTCAGCAGGTATTCCATACGCTGCAGAATAGTGATGGTATTCATATTCCTGCTGGACTTTATTGCCACCATGACAGTTTCAGCCACGCTGGCAGAATCCCTGGATGCGCTTGTCGCTTCACAGAACACCCCGTTCGCAGTTCTCCTGTATGTCATATTGATGGCGCTTGTGGTATTCATATTCAAGTTCTGGAACATGGACAAATATGACTATGTGCCTGACATGTGCATAGTGGTGGCGGCAGTTGTTTCCGTTGCAGGCCTTGTCCTGGAAGGAATGTGGTACTTCGGGTCATACGATACAAACAGCTATTATCACTTCGCCGTATCCCTTGCATTCTATGCTGTTACAATAATACAGTATTTCCTTCTGTACAGGATGTGCTACGAAGTGAAGGAAGACAAACTCCTGGCCCTCATGCAGATGTACCGTGCCGAAGAAAGGAAGGACTTTGAGAAGGAGCAGACCAATGCAGAAGATCTCAGGAAGTTCCGTCATGACCTCCGGAATGAATACGGATATCTGAGCCTTCTCATCAACACACAGCAGTATGACAAGGCCACGGAATACCTTGCGGCTCTGGGCAAGAACGTGCTTCCCGTCCTGACTGCAGTGCATTCCGGAAACAGCACCATAGACACAATAATCAACATGGAGAAGCGCAAGGCCACGGACAAGGGCGTGGACATGGACATCCGGTGCGCCGTGCCTGAGACTATCCCTGTGGACAAATTTGACCTCATATCGCTCATATCCAACCTTGCGGACAACGCCATGGAATACGTGGAGAGGAAGCAGACGGGCGGCACGGTGAGCATGGAGATATACCAGAAGGATTCATACCTTTTCGTAATCGTGTCCAACCCGCTGGCTGCAGACGAGAACAAGGACAAGCTTCTGAAACTCAGGACCACCAAGAAGGATGCCAGCCTGCACGGATACGGCACCAGAATCGTGTCCGACATAGCGCGCAAGTACAGCGGCAGCTGTGTCTTTGACGCAGACAACGGAAAATTCACCGCCCGCGCAATGCTTTCCATTGAAGGCACAGATACTGCCATGCAGCCTGATGCGGCAAAATGACAGACTGCTTCCAAATGGCTTTGCAACAAGGGCCGGGACAGCATAATGCAAACACAGATACAGCAAAGAAGCCAAAGGGGTACCCCTTTGGCACGGACTGCGTCAGCAGTCCGTGCATACAACTGACAGCCAGAGAAGAAACCGGGAATAGAGTCTTGCCGGAATCAGACGGGACGATGCAATGATCAGCATAGCATCATACAGATGATGGAAGAAGGTGGCTTATGGGAGACGCAACGGAACTGCTGAAAATAGCCATATGCGATGACGAGGAAAGCGCCCTTGAGATAGTGGCAGGCGCGGTTGAGTCATGCTTTAAGAACAAGGGCGTAAGCATCATACTGGACAAATTTCAGTCCGTGACTCAGATAGAACAGCGCATGGCGGAAACAGCATATGACCTTCTGCTTTTGGACATACGGCTTTCCAACCAGGATGGCATAGCCTTCGCGGCAAAGCTGAGGGAGAAGGGGAATGAAGTGCCTGTCATCTTCGTGTCCAGCGCTGAGGAAAGAGTCTTCGATACCTTTGCTGTGAAGCCATTCGGCTTCATCCGCAAGAGCCATTTCTTTGAGGACACAGTCTCCGTATTGGATGCCTTTATCTCCAGTGTTCAGAAAGAGCGCGCAGGGCACATGATCATCAAGTACAACGGGCGTCTTGTCACCATAGACGCAAGTTCCGTCATGTACATAGAGTCCTTAGGGCGAGAACAGACTATACACTTCAGCAAAGACGGCAGGACTATGACGGTCATGAGCTCCATGCAGAAGTTTGATGATGACCTCAAATCCATGGGCTTTATGCGCATCCACAAAAGTTATCTCGTGAACTACAGATTCATAAGGCTCATAGACACGGACGAGGTAGTTCTTACGGACAACACTCGCATCCCCATAGGCCGCACCGTCAGGAAAACCATCCGCGACGACTATCTCCGCCTCATGGGCGGCGGGGGCTCAGTCATCTTCGCATAACCCGCCTGTTTCATTCCCTACGGCTCTATATTCCTATTTGGCACATAACGCAGAAAACATATTACATTACCCATCACTTAAGCAAAGCACCCGGGCAACAGGCCCGGGTGTATTGTTTTATCATGCATGACAAGTTCCCATATGGACATATTTTGTACACATACATTTCACACGCAGAAATATGGAAATCTCTTTACATATGTGGTATAATACCCTCAGCGTTTATTTTCCGGCAAAGACAGGGCAGGGAAGAAAGATGGAATACAGGATAGACGGAAAGAGAGTGGAGATATTCCGGGCAAGGAATGCCGGGAACCCCGCCATATACATTAACACCTTTGAAGGCATGGGAGCACAGCTCCGTGAGGCCCTTGCTTCCATGGGAGCCCCGGACCACACTCTTGTGGCAATCTCGGACGTGGACTGGAACAAAGACATGGCTCCATGGGCCATTCCTGCCATATACCCGGGAGACACCCCATGCACAGGCGGCGCGGATGCATACCTTCAGGAGATGCTGCAGGACATCATTCCGTTCGTGGAGAGCAGGACGGGCGCCCCTTCATGGAGAGGGCTTGCAGGATATTCCCTCGCAGGGCTCCTTGCAGTATATGCCATGTACAGCACGGATGCCTTCTCAAGGTTTGCAACCATGTCCGGCTCCCTGTGGTTTCCGGATCTTACGGAATACATCTCATCCCATGAGATGAAAGTTTCCCCGGAGTGCATATACTTCTCCCTTGGAGACAAGGAGTGCAAGACGAGCAACAAGTACCTTTGTGTTGTGCAGAAGAATACCGAGGCCATATACAGCCGGTACAAAGAGGCCGGGATACAGACCACATTCGTGCTCAACAAGGGCAACCATTACCAGGAAGCAATCCAGCGCACCGCAGACGGCATATACTGGATCTTAACCAGGTAAAATAAGCGCCATAAACGCGCATAACCCTCATGAAACGCATCTTCAAAGCCCGCTTGGAACACAGCTCATATGAGGCAGCATGAGGGGCGATACATAGCAGCAGGACGGGCGGAAGACAACACATATAACAGACACAAGAGATATATGAGAGACACAGAAGAGACATTATACGGGATGCTGGAGAGGGTGGCAGAAGAGCATCCGGATGATACAGCCATCTTAATGCATGGCAGAAGGATATCCTTCAAAGAGTTCCTGCAGATGGTGCACGGCATAGCCGGCATGCTGCCGGAAGGGGTCAGGAGTTGCGGGATTATCATGACGCACGGCGCAGAGATGGTGGCGGCCATATTTGCCGTGCTGGAGCGCGGGGCAATGTACGTGCCTGCAGAGCCGGGCTTCCCGCCGGGCAGGATACATGAAATGATGTCTTCATCCGCCGTGGATGTCATAATAACGGAGAAGGCATATGCATCCGTTGCGGAAGGGTTCCCGGTAATATGCATAGAGCAGGGAGGCATACCTGGCGGCAGGGGAGACGCATACGCAGAGGACAGGGCAAAGGGCGCCGGAATGCCTGCGTATGTACTGTACACATCCGGAACGACAGGAAGCCCCAAAGGGGTGATGGTCTCCAACGGCAACGTGTGCAATTATGTGAGGGCGTTTGCCAATGAGTTCCATCCCGGGCCCGGTGACATAATGCTGCAGCATTCTGTGTGCTCCTTTGACATCATGACGGAAGAGGTTTTCGCAAGCCTTCTTAACGGCGCAGCCCTCGCAATACCCGCACGGGAAGAGATCCAGGACATACGGGGCACCATGCGCTTCGTGCAGGAGACGGGGTGCACCATAATATCCGGCTTCCCTTACCTTATAGAAGAGATCAACTGGTACGGCCTGCCCCCCAGTGTGCGCCTCCTCATATCCGGCGGGGATGTACTAAGGGCCGGCTATGTAGGCAACCTGGTTGGCAAAGTCCCTGTATACAACACATACGGCCCCTCTGAGACCACGGTGTGTGCTTCATATTACAACTGTTCCGAAGGCGCCCCTCTGGAAGACGGCACATATCCCATCGGCCGCCCCGTTCTGGGAGTGCAGATACAGATTCTTGGAGAAGACGGCAATCCTGTTCCCGCAGGGGAGAAGGGAGAGATATGCATATCCGGCAAAGGGGTCTCGCTGGGCTATATAAACGCCCCGCAGAAGCCCTTCCGGACAATGCCGGACGGCTCCAGAGTATATCACAGCGGAGACTTAGGGTACCTTCTCCCGGACGGCAACCTCGCCTTTCTTGGCAGAAAGGACAAGCAGGTCATGATACTTGGCAAGCGTGTGGAGCCGCAGGAAGTGCAGAGCCGCATAAGCCAGTGCTCCACTGTGCGCAAGGCGCTTGTAATGGCGTACAATGATGCAGAGGGGCTTGCATACCTTGTGGCATACGTTGTGCCGGTGCAGGCGCCTCTGGACATACAGGCCCTTAAGGATGAGCTCTCTCATTACCTCACTCCGTTCATGATCCCGGAGTTCTTCATCCAGATGCCGGACATTCCCTTGACGCCCAACGGAAAGCCGGACACGGCCCAGCTTCCTGTTCCATGCAAAGAGCCCCGCTGGCGCCCTTCAGAAGACAACCCGCAGGGGATCATGGACATCATGCCCGCAGAGCATGCATCCCTGCAGGACAAGGTGCAGATTGTTGAGGCTCGCGCGGAGGACATGGAGGAGCTCATGGAGTGGCGCATGGAGGTTCTGCGCGAAGTGTTCTGGATGTCCCCGGAGGACAGGAGGCTGCCCTCGCTCACGGAGGCCAACAGAAAGTATTATGAAGAGGCCATCCCCAAGGGGGAGCATATAGCATGCTTTGCCGTTCTGGACGGAAAGAAGGTTGGGTGCGGAGGCGTATGCCTGCAGAAAGAGATGCCCTCCCCGGACAACAGAAGCGGCATCAACGCATACATAATGAACGTTTACTCCCGCAGGGAGTACCGCGGCCGCGGCATTGGCCGTGCCGTACTGCAGTGGCTCATAGCTGCGGCAAAGACCCTTGGCGCAGGCAAGATATACCTCGAGACCACAAGGGAGGGAAGGCCCCTGTATTCCTCACTGGGCTTTGAGGACATGTGGGAGATGATGAAGCTGGAGAATTAGCCGTATCCGGAGAATGACATGAGAGAGAAAGAAGCAATGTACAAGAACATAGCCTTCCTGGAAGAGTACAAGCAGCTGGATGCCTTCTGCAGGCAGCTCCTTGGCACAGAAGAGGGCATAACGGAATACATCCGCAGAATGGATGCCACCCCTGCCGCAGACCGCAGGGCAAAGGACTGGGACACCTTCGTGCGAAACCTTGTATCATTACGCAAAGTGCGCAACACCCTTGTCCATGACGTTGGCACCCTGGAACAGGAGACGGCCACGGAAGGAGACCTGCATCTTCTGCAGGAGTGCAGCGCCCGCTTTGCAGAGAAGAAGGACCCCATTACTTTCCTGCACACACGCACCGAAGGGAAGGAGAAGAAGTCTCTCTGGAGCCGCATAAAGGCGTTCTTCTCCGGCAAAAAGCAATCTGCATAAAACCACGGACAAGTGTATGCAAAAAAAGCATAAATAAAGCATATCTGCAAGGGAATGCATACGATATACGTAATATATTGCACGTTCTGGGAGACAATCCGGCTGTACAGCCGGAGGGAGAAGCAATGAAGAGATATGACTTCAACACAGGATGGACATATGCAGCCGGTGACGGCCCTTCTGCAGGGATAACGCTTCCCCATGACGCCATGCTTCATACCAAGCGCTGTCCGGACAACCCGGGATCTGCGGGGCAGGCTTTCTTTTCCGGCGGCACGTACAGGTATGTGAAGCAGTTCTGCCCCCCTGCAGAGTGGAAAGGGCAGCATGTGAAGCTCCAGTTTGAAGCCGTGTACAAGGACGCTATTGTGCGCCTGAACGGCCGTGAGATTGCCTCACATGCATACGGATACACACCCTTTTGGGCAGACTGCGGGATTTTGCGGGACGGAGTAAACATCATTACTGTAACCTGCTCCAACAAGGACCAGCCGGACTCCCGCTTCTATTCCGGCGCAGGCATATACAGACCTGTGTGGGCATGGGCAGGGGACGGCATAACGGAGGAAGACATCCGCATAACCACCATGTCTCTGGATCCTGCCGTAGTGCGCATAATGATTGCGCATTCCGGGGACGGGGCGCAGGATGAGCACGTGCAGATAGCAGACGGCAGCAATGTTGTTGCAGAGGGGGACACGAGGGACGGTGTATGGGATGCAGCCATCCCGGACGCAAAGCTGTGGTCTGCAGACAGCCCGCACCTGTACACATGCATCTGCGGAGACGTCTCCGTGCGCTTTGGAATACGCAAGATGCAATGGAGCCCCAAAGGGCTGTACATAAACGGCAAAGAGACGCTCCTTAAGGGCGGCTGCCTGCACACAGACAGCGGCCTTCTTGGCACTGCCACATATGCGGAAGCAGAAAAGCGCCGCGTGCGCATCTTAAAGGAGTCCGGCTTCAACGCCATCCGCTCCGCGCACAATCCCTGCTCCAGAGCCCTTCTGATTGCAGCGGATGAGCTGGGGATGTACATAATGGATGAGACGTGGGACATGTGGTACTACTCCAAGACGCCTCATGACTACGCATCCCAGTGGAAGGATCATTATCTGGAAGATATAACGGCCATGACGGACAGGGATTACAACCACCCGTCTGTCATAATGTACTCCATAGGCAACGAAGTGGCAGAGCCTGCGGATGAAAAGGGCCTCAGATATGAGAAGGAGATGGTGCAGTACCTTCACATGCTGGACCCCACACGGCCTGTCACCGGCGGCTTCAACCTCATGATAATAGCCAATGCCGGCAAGGCCAAAGGAGATGATGCCCTGCAGAAAATGAACGGGCTTAACTCCACCCGGTTCAACCAGATAGCCCAGAAGGTTGGATCCGGCATGAACCGCTTTGCCAACGGCCGCAAGGCGGACGCCGCCACAGCCCCTGCCCTGGACGCCCTGGACATAGCCGGGTACAACTACGCCTCCGGCAGATACCCCAAAGAGGGAAAATGCCACCCGGAGCGCATAATCCTTGGAACCGAGACCTTCCCCGCAGACATAGCAAAGAACTGGCAGATGGTGCAGAAGTACCCCTATCTTGCAGGAGACTTCATGTGGACCGCCTGGGATTACCTGGGCGAGGCAGGCCTTGGCGCGTGGGGATATACAGAGGATTCCAGATACTTCTCCAAGCCGTACCCCTGGCTTCTTGCAGACGCCGGCGCATATGACATCCTTGGCAATCCGGGTGGGGAGGCATATCTTGCGGCAGCCGTATGGCATGCTTTGGACAAGCCCGCCATCTGCGTGCAGCCTTTAAACCACCCCGGCACGACACCGTACAAGGGAGCATGGCGCGGCACCAGCAGCATCCCCTCATGGTCCTGGAGCGGGTGTGAGGGCAACAAGGCCAGAATTGAAATCTTTTATGACTGCCACCATGTAACCCTCTCCTTAAACGGCGCAAGCCTTGGCAAGCGCAGGATGAAGGGCTGCATGGCCGTATACAACACGAAATATGAGCCCGGAGAACTCATATGCGTTGCATATGACGCCAAAGGCAAGGAAGTGGCCAGAAGTTCCATCCATACTGCAAAAGCAGATGAGATACAGGTGCGCATCCTTCCGCCTGCCGCAGCAAAGCCGGGGGAGATAGTCTATGTGCCCATATGCATAGCGGACGGGGAAGGAACAGCAGAGTCCAGCATGGACCGCAAACTTGCCGTATATGCAGACGGGGCGGATCTCCTTGCATACGGCTCAGCCAATCCCCGCACGGAAGAGTCTTTCCTGTCCGGCGTCTATACAACCTACTACGGCCGCTCCCTGGCAATCCTGCGCATGCCGCAGTCCGGGAAAGCCGTAATCCATGTGGCTGCAGGGGACGAGGGCGAATGCGCCCGCGCGGAGATTCTTGTGGAGGAGTAAAATTCCTCTTGTGATTTCATACAGTTTGTACTATACTTAATTTAAGCAAAAACTGCACATGCAGGCACAGGGCGCAAAGCGTCCGCACAGAGGGTGTGAGACATGAGATATTACAGGGTTTCAATTCCGGTTCCGGAAGATGAAGGCGTCTCCATACAGAAACGCAAGGACGGGACATTCGTGGTTTACAGGCACACAGAGCAAGTCACAGAACCTGAAGAGAAGGATGTGGTGCGGACCTGCACAATAGGCAGGATGCCGTGGAAGCACTTCAGGGAGATGTATCCCAATGACAACTACGGCAAGTATTTTACGGAGTATGCCAAGTTCCTTACGGACGACACGGCCTTTCCGGAAGAGTTCTGGCTCCAGCCCGGGCTCTTTGTGTTCCTCAAGCGCAGCGCAGAAAACTGCGGGCTTATGGACGCACTCCGCAGATGCTTTGAAGATGAGGACACTGTCAATGAAATCATGGACCTCGCCATTTATCTCGCCAACTCCGGGGGCCACAGGGAAAACCTTGACGAATATCTCAAGAAAGCCCCTCTCATGACGGATGACTGGTATGACGCTGAGGAGATCATGAATAGCGTCCGCAAAAAGGTGCAGATACGTCAGATCCGCGAGTTCGCAAAGACCTGGGCTGCAAGCCAGAAGACTGAGGGCTATGAAAAACCGTTCGTGTACCTTTACCTGGACACGTCCTTCTGGGGGAGGCTGTTCGGCGGATGGTTCAGACTGTCCGGTACTGAGACCCGCCTGAATCCGGATGTGGAGGGGCCCAAAGGCTTTCTGCCTGAGCTGAACTTCATACTGGGGCTCCGTATCCCGGACGGCATGCCTCTCTTCTACAAGGACACCGGCTTTGATGCTTCCGTGAACATATATGACGCCGGGGCGGCCCTTGCCAAAAAGCATCATGCAAAGAGCTTCACTTTTCTTTTGAAAGACCCGGATGCCATAGAAGAGGAGATTGCAAAGATGGACGCCGCCGGCTACAATTATCTCTTCCGTGTGCAGCACAATCCCGTAAAGTGTGAGGAGTGCGTCCGCACCGTAGAGGATGAAAGCCTGTTCTTTTACAAAGATGAAGAGTTGGACAGCGAAGACACTGAGGGCACTGCAGACGCTGAAGCAGCTGAAGCCGCTGAAGCCACCGAAACCACTGAGGGCCCTGAAGAGAATGCAGATGGTGAAGATGGTCCAGATGGCGAGGCGGAGGAAACATTGTATGTTCACACGTACATAAGGGAGCCGTTCACTTTCGCCGCCGAAACGGAGACAACTTACGGATCACGGGCGGGGTGGATGTACGTCTATTACAACCTGAACGAACAGAAAGGGGACAGGGATGCGGTCGATGATGTTGTCCGCTGGAAGAAAGACACTGCAGAGAAGTGCATAGGAAAGACCAGGGAGGAGCTGGAAAAGGAAGGACATACCCCTGAAAGCATTGAGTACTACTCATTCACCTGGGGCAAAAAGAACGGCAAGGAAGTCGTATTAAGCTATGAGCTCGATGAAGAGGCCGTTAAGCGCGGCAAATACCTTGCCGGAATGACATGCTACTTCACCACAACGGGTGGCCTGTACGAGTATGCTCTTGCCTTTGTGGATGATGCAAGTTATTACAGCTCCATAATCGAGTCCGAAGGCCTCAACACGCGCGATGACATGAATCAGCTTTCAAGCAATGAGGACTTAAGCCTGTGCTGGAAGGACAGGAACAACGAAATTGAGTCGTTCATAAAGTTCGTTGCCTGCATACTCCTCCATACAGTGCAGAAAGCCGGCGAAGATGCCGGGCTTGAAGACCGTGATGACAGCACGATATCTGTATACTCTGGTCGGGAAAGCCTCAACAGGATAATCGCCATCCGCGGCAAACGCGGCAAATTCCATCTGGAATACCCTCTGGACTATTACCAGACGGAGCTGTTCAAGGCAATAGGCATGAGCCTGGAGGATTTCACAAAAGAGATGGAAGAAGCCGGCGACAACTACGTCCGCAGGATATTGCCGTGGTAAGCCCCCGGCGCTCACATCACCCGCCGCAAATGACACATTGCAGGCATTTGATGTAAAATCCGCACAAGGAGATGCACAATGATTGTATACTTTGACCTGGACAACGTCCTTGCTGCCTTCCAAAAGGGAGGGCTGGACATGTGCGGCATCAATATACCGGACCAGGCGCACCAGACCAAGGAAAATGAGGAGGCCATGTGGGCCGCTCTGCGCACGGTGCCCCATTTCTATGACAAGCTGGAAATGATGCCAGGAGCCAAGGAGATGTTTGACTACGCATACGGCCTCCTGGGCCCTGCCGGCTGCCAGATCCTTTCCGCGGTGCCAAACAAAAAGCATGGCATGACAAACGCTGCGGAAGACAAAACCGCATGGTGCAAAAGAATGCTTGCCCCGGACATTGAAGTGAACATAGTCCATTCCAAGCATGAGAAGCGGGAACGCTGCCAGGGTCCGGACTGTGTCCTTGTGGATGACCTGCAGGGCAACATAGATGAATGGGAATCCTGCGGCGGCACAGGGGTGCATTATACGGACTCACAGGACGCCCTGCGCAAGCTCAGGGCCATTTTAGAGCCTGTCAAAGAGTAAACAATGCGCTCATGCGCGGTAAGATGATTTTGCCACCACATGGTAAGGAGAATTTTCCTATCGCGGT
>JAJPYR010000091.1 GCA_021204825.1 Clostridia bacterium
CTGCGGAGTACAGGGATATGGTGTCCATGTACCCCTCCACCATGATGACCTCCGCAATCTTCTGCTGCTTCTTGAGCTTCTTCAAAAGGTTGATGTTGTACAGCGTCCTGCTCTTGTTGAAGATTATGGTGTCCTTGGTGTTCTTGTACTTGGCAAGGTTGTCCGCCTTCTTTAAAAGCCTTCCGCCGAAGGCTATGACCTCGTCAAAGGCGTTAATGATGGGATATATGAGCCTGCCGCCCTGGGCGTCTATTATCCTTCCGTCCTCTCCCTGCGCGCAGACGCCCGCGTCCAGCATCTGCTGCGGCGTGTATCCTTTGTCCGCAAGGAACTTTGGAAGATCATTGAAGTTCATGGAGGCCCCCAGGCCGAACTTCGTGACCACGTCCCTTGATATATTGCGGCTTTCTATGTACTCCAGGTGCCTTTGCGCCCTTCCGGAGCGCAGGTTGCGAAGGTAAAAGTGCGCCGTCTCATTGACCACCTTGAGGCACATGTCCTTGCGCTGCTTAAGCTCCATGGTCTTGGCGGCATCCGCCCCCGAAGGAGCCGGCACCGGAAGCTTCACCCTGTCTGCAAGGATCTTCACGGCGTCCATGAAGTCCACGTCCTCTATGTCCTGCACGAACTTGATGACATCCCCGCTGGCGCTGCACCCGAAGCAGTGATAATACTTGTCCGGCTCGTTCACGACAAAGGACGCCGTCTTCTCATGGTGAAACGGGCAGCATCCCCACCAGGAATTGCCCTTCCTCTCCAGCTGGACGTATCCACTCACCACGTCCACGATATTGACTTTGTCCTTCAGGGTCTGCACGAACTCCTGAAACTCGCTTGTAGCCATACAGTATCTTCTATATATCCTGCTCCCGCAGGAAGCCCCTTGCAGGGTCCTGACGCGGCACTGTGTCCGTATTCTGAAGCCGCCTGCACGCGGCTTTATGTGCCCTTTGCGGGCACTTATGCGCGTATATGCGCCCTTCTGCAGCCTCCGGCCGGGCCCTTTTGCCAGGCCTTAAACGGTGTGCTTCTCATCCATAAACAGCCAGCCGTGCGGCACGAAGATCCTGTTGAACTCGCAGATGGCGTAACGGTCTGTCATGGAGGAAATGTAGTCCACGATGACGGTCACATCATCGCAGTCCTTGTCCGAAAGATGCTTCTTGTACTCCGCGGGAACGGCATCAAAGTGATGCTTGTAGTAGTTGAACATCTCCGTGAGCATTCTCTCAGCCTTCTCTTCCTCGGCGCGCACCGTTCTGGTGAGGTACACGTTGTTGAACATGAAGTTGCGGAGGTCTTCGCTTGCCTTGTCCACAACAGGGTCCATCTCCACAGCGTTCCTGCCGTATGAATAGCTGTATATTGAGGATATTGCCGTATTGATACGCTTTCCTGAGCCGTCCCCGAGGACCTCTATGATGTCCCTTGGAATATCCTCCCTGCACAGGATTCCGGCCCTCATGGCATCCTCTATGTCATGGTTTATGTACGCAATCCTGTCTGCCTGTGATACGCACCTGGCTTCAAGGGTCTTGGGGTTCCCGTCCTTCTTGTGGTTTTCTATGCCGTCCCTTACCTCATACGTAAGATTGAGGCCCTCTCCGTCCTTCTCCAGCACTTCCACAACCCTGCGGGACTGCACGTTGTGCTTGAACCTTCCTCCGGAGAGGTTGTTAAGGATTCTCTCCCCGCTGTGCCCGAAGGGCGTATGGCCAAGGTCATGGCCAAGCGCTATGGCCTCCGCAAGGTCTTCGTTGAGGGCCAGGCAGCGCGCCAGGGACCTTGCTATCTGGGCCACATCCAGAGTGTGCGTGAGCCTTGTGATATAGTGGTCCCCTTCCGGTGAGAAAAAGACCTGCGTCTTGTTCTTAAGCCTTCTGAAGGAGTTGCAGTATATAATCCTGTCCCTGTCTCTCTGGAAATCCGTGCGCATCCTGCACGGCTCTTCCGGACGCTGCCTCTTATGCTCCCCCGCGGACTTGCAGGCGAACTCTGACAGGAACTTATCCTCTATTTCATATGTCCTTAACTTTAACTGTTCCATATTAACTCCCTATATTATACGATTTTCCCCGGCCGTTTTACTTTTTTGCAGGGCAAACGGCTCATGTTTTCCCTGCAGGCGGCCTCATCTCATGCATCCCGGCACATCTTCCGCGCCCGTCCGGAAAAATGCCTGGGATAATATTATACGAAACTGATTTCCCCATTACTCTTTTCCCGGGAAGATTTTTTAAAATTTCTTTGAAATTTCATACACTGCCCCGCCGCCCCTCCGGGGCAGCATGAGGCATGCATACTGAACGGGAAATATACAGTTTATGCATAATTGCATATAAATCCAATGCACAAAGGGAAATCCGGCCCTGTTGTGTAAAAAAACGCGCAGTTACACCGCTAAATGCGGCTTGCCTTAGCCAGAACGAGCAAATGATTATTTATTTTTATGCAAACAACAGTTTCTTATACATAAAATATGCATATACTATGCATTTTTTGTATACAACTTTTAGAAACAAAAGTTTCTAGATATAATCATTTGTTTATACTTCGTCCCTGCGAAGGAAACAGCATTGCAAGAAGATATACAGGCGGGCCCGTATGAGTCCGCCTGCTGTGCACTGTTTATTGTTTATATGGCATGTATGCGTTTGTGCCGCGGGTTAATCATAGCAGTACCCTGCCGCTATGGATGCCTCGCGGATGGACACAAGGTCCGCCCACGTTACAAGCCCGAAGTCGTATGCAGACTCTATGTATGTGTACTCCGTGCCGCTTGTCTGCACTATTATCTGCTCATATATTTCTGCGTCTGCAAGCGTAATGGTGCCGTGCTCTTCATCCGTCACCGTAATCCAGGTTGCAATATCCGGGTTTGATGTTACGCCGTAATTCTTGACCGTTGCGAACAGCACTTCATATCCGGAGTATTCTCCAAAGTCACAGATTATGGTTATCTCCTTGTCTTCGCTGGAAAAGGTTTTAAGGGTACCGCTTGAGGCCGTTTGGGTATCCCCGTCCGCTGTCTGGATAGTGCATGCCGCAAAAGCCATGCAGGCCGAGGCGCACAGCAGAATCATTAAGAATGTTAAAGCTCTTTTAACGGTTTTCTTCATATGCAGCCTCCGTGTGCGGTTATTTGGCGAAGCCGCCGCCTACGGGTATGTTGACGCCCGTGACGTAGTCCGCTTCGGCAAGGTAGAGGACGGCCTGGCCCACTTCCTCCGGGCGCCCTATGCGCCCCATAGGGATGGTCTGGATGAGGTCCTCCATTTCCATGGAAGATAGGTCTGAGTTCATGTCCGTGTCTATGACCCCGGGGGAGACGCAGTTGACGCGGATGTTTGAGGGGGCCAGTTCTTTGGAAAGGCCCATTGTGAAGGCTATAACGGCGCCTTTGGTGGCTGAGTAGACCGTCTCGCAGCTGGCGCCCACTTCACCCCAGATGGATGCTATGTTGACTATGCACCCGCCCCCTTCATGGTTCATGTGGGGAACGGCCTCACGGGAGCAGAGGAATGTGCCGCGCATGTTGACGTTGAACAGGCGCATGTAGTCCTCCACAGTGGTGTCCTGGAGCATCTTCACTATAGAGATGCCTGCGTTGTTCACGAGGAGGTCCAGGCGGTCATAAGTCTCGAAGAACTCACGGAACATGGACTGCACGTCCAGCTCCCTGGAGACATCCGCCTTCAAAAGGACGGGGCAGTAGCCGAGAAGGTTGAATTCATGCTGCGTTGCAAGGGCGGCATGCTCATCCATGTCGTAGTTCAGGGCCACTTCGTAGCCGTTCTCAAGGAGCACTCTGGCAATGCCCTTGCCTATTCCCTTTGTCCCTCCGGTTATGAGCGCCGTCTTCATACCTTTTTAAGAATCTCCTCCGCCACCTGCTCCGGTGTGAGCGGGTCTGTGTCCACAACGATGTCCGCCGCAGCCTCATATATGGCCTTGCGCTTTGCGTACAGCTCGTATATGTGCGCTTTTGCATCCCCTGCCAAAAGCGGCCGGGATGTGTCTCCCTGCACGCGTGAGATTAGGGTCTCCGGCTGGGTCCTGAGGTATACTATCTTGCCGTTTGCCTTGAGATATGCAGCGTTAATGCCCCTGAGAAGGCATCCTCCGCCTGTGGAGATAATCTGCCCGTCCCGGGCACCAAGGCGCTTGCAGACGGCGCTTTCAAGGTCCCTGAAATAAGGCTCGCCGTATGTGGCGAATATGCCGTTTATCTCCCCGTGCTCGCGCACGATTTCCTCATCCGTGTCCACAAGGACAAGGGAACAGCTCTTTGCAAGCTGCCCTCCCACCGTTGTCTTGCCGCTTCCCGGCATTCCGCAGAGCACTATGTTCATAACTTGAAACTCTCGCCGGCCAAGATGTAGCTGTTCTTGCCGAAGCCGCATATGACACCCTTGCAGACCTCGGAAAGGACGGACTTGTTGCGGAACTCCTCACGGGAATGCACGTTGGACATGTGCACTTCCACAACGGGAACGGAGACGGACGCAATGGCGTCCCGGATGGCATAGCTGTAATGAGTGAAGGCCCCGGCGTTGAGGATTATGCCGTCATATACGCCGTCTGCATTCTGTATCGCAGTGCAGATCTCCCCTTCCAGATTGCTCTGGTAAAAGGAGCACTCATCCTCTGCAAAATGGGCCGCTATATCCCTGTTTATGCTCTCAAGCGTCTCTGTGCCGTATACTCCCGGCTCACGCTTTCCGGTTAAGTTGAGGTTTACGCCGTTCAGGAATAACAGTTTCATAATATCCCTCTGTTATATATCTGTTCATGAGTCCGCCTTTATTTAAAGGGGCCTCATATGATGTCTTCTGCATGCCTGCAGGCATGTGCCCGCAGGGGGCTCTGTGCGGCCCTGCATGTGCAGCACAGGTGCAGCGCAGGTGTCTTCTTTGTGCCGCGAAAATTATGGGGCGATGTGGCCGTCAGAGCGCGCACAAGTGCGCAGCCAGGGCTCCCGGGATGTCCTGCAGGCGCGTCAAAGGATGCCTTCAAACTCGGGCTCGAAGAGCTCGAAAAGGCGCTTCGCTTCCGCCGCATCCGGAGCCACGTTGAAGTATATGCACTCGGAGAAGTAGGCCTGGTAGAAGAGCATTGCGCGGCCGTTTATGGTCTTCTTGCCGTTCACGCGGGCAAGGCGCAGGAACTCGCTCTCCGCAGGGGTGTATATGAGGTCCAGGGCCACTTCGCATCCCTGTATTACTGCCTCTGGGACAGGAGACTTGCCCTCGGACGTGTGCATGCCAATGCCTGTGGCGTTTATTATGAGATAGTACGGCGCAGGCTGGACCTCGTCCACTTTAGTGGCGACGAACTCCGCCGCCACTTTGGCAGAGCTCTGGGGGAATTTGTCATACACGTACATCTCTGCTCCCGCGTCTATGAGCTTCTTGCACACGGACCTCCCTGCCCCGCCGCAGCCAAGGAGCAGGACCTTTCTGCCATTTACGTCCACGCCGTTGTTCAAAACCATCATCTCAAAGCCCTGGCCGTCCGTATTGTAGCCTTCGCGCGTGGAGGAGACTACGGTGTTCACGGCACCGTATACAGGTGCATCGCCAAGGATTCCGGTGAGCCGCGGGATTATGGAGAGCTTGAAGGGTATGGTTACGTTGAAGCCGTCATATGCCGCAAACACGGACTCTATGCTGCCTTCAAACTCCGGCTCCGGGATGGAGACTTTGTCATATGTTATGCTGTTGCCCATGTGCTCCGCTATGAAGATGTGCATAGGGGGGCTTAAGGACTTGGATACGTCTTTGCCTATCACGGCAAGCTTCAGTGTTTTACTCATAACGCCCATGCCTCTTTTCCGCATTTCTCTATAAGGTCCATGTACTCCCCGGCCGGGATCTTCTTCTCCGTCCACTCCCCTTTGGATACTGGCAGGATGACGGATATGGTTCCGGAGGAGTCATTTTTCTTGTCAGTCTTCGCTTTCGCAGCCGCTTCGCGGACATTGTCCAGGAAGGGAATCTTCCTTTCCGCCTTCATGATAAGCCTCTCAAGGTCATCCGCATACGGACCGGTGCAGATGCCAAGGGCGCGGGCTATGTAGAGCTCGAAGTACATGCCTATCATAACGAACTCCCCGTGGGACATGTATTTGTAGTAGAGCTCAAAGGCATGCCCTGTGGTGTGGCCCATATTGAGGGACTTCCTGTCCCCGCCGGAGTCACGCTCATCGGACTCCACCACCCTTGCCTTGTGGCGTATGCAGTCCATGGTAAGGGCAGACAGAAAATCCAGCGGGAAAGTCTTCTCCGGCCAGCCCATAAGGGCATCGAAGATGCCGGCGTCTATCCCTGCGTACTTCACTATCTCCCCTAAGCCGCACTTGACCTCGCGCTTGGGAAGGGTCTGCAGGAACAGGGGGTCCACAATGACCTCGTCCGGCTGGTAAAAGGCGCCTACAAGGTTCTTTACGTCATTGTAATCTATGGCAGTCTTGCCGCCCACGGAGCTGTCCACCTGCGCCAGGAGCGTTGTGGGCACCTGGGTGAGGTTTATGCCTCTCATGTAGAGAGAGGCCGCAAGGCCCGCTATGTCCCCCACAACTCCTCCTCCGAAGGCAACCACCCTGGAGTTGCGCTTAAGCTGCGCCTCGCACATGGCATCCAGGATCTTTTTAAGGTTCCGCATGCTCTTGGAACTCTCCCCTGCCGGAAGCACGCATATGCATGCATCCTCTCCGCAGATGTCCAAAAGGAGCTGCTCATAATATGCCATCACGTTCCTGTCCGTAACCACGAACAGGGACTCTCCTTTGTGCTGCGGCATGTATGCCCTGAAGGCTCCGTCTCCGCAGCGTATGACGCTCTTTCTTGCCGTATTGTTAAGCCAAAGCTCTTCCATAATACAATGTTCTCTCTTACTGTTTTCAGTCCGCAAGGGCTGCATACCTTTCACGGACTTCCTTCATGCTGTCCCCGCCAATGCGGTCCAAAACCGCCCTGGCTATCTCAAACGCCACAACGCTTTCCGCAATGATTTCTGCGGCGCATATTGCGCACACGTCACTTCTCTCCCCTGCGGCCGTAGTGGCCTCATGGCTTACATAGTCCACGGTCTTAAGGCCCTTCATGAGGGTAGGTATGGGCTTGAACGCCGCCCGGACAATGATGTCCTCGCCGTTGGACATGCCGCCCTCAATTCCTCCGGCCCTGTTCGTCCTGCGGGCAAACCTGCCGTCCTCCATATAGATCTCGTCATGGACACGGGAACCGGGAAGAGAGGCCGCCTCAAACCCTGCGCCTATCTCCACACCTTTAACCGCCTGCACGCCCATAAGCGCGCCGCAAAGGATCCCGTCCAGCTTGGTGTCATACTGCATGCAGCTGCCAAAGCCAGGCTTCAATCCGTGCACCACAACCTGCACAACGCCGCCTGCGGTGTCTCCCTTTGCCTTGAGCTCATCTATCCTTGCCATGGCCTCTTTGCACTTCGCAGAGTCCGGCATCCATATGGGATTGCCCTTCGCGGCATCCATCTCGGCCATGGAGTACTCCCCGGCATCCTCTATGCCGCAGACAGCGCGCACATATCCGGACACCGTGACCCCAAGCTCTCCAAGGAGCTGGCGGGCAATGCTTCCCGCTGCCACACGCACAGCCGTCTCGCGCGCGCTGGCGCGCTCCAGGATGTTGCGGGCATCCTGCTGGTCATACTTCTTGAGGCCGGTTAAGTCCGCATGCCCCGGACGGACACGGGTGAGGGTCTTTTTGGATGTGTCACAGCCTTCCGGAGCCATGTACTCTTCCCAGTTGGCATAATCCCTGTTTACCACAGCAAACATGAGCGGGCTGCCAAGCGTGAGCCTGTTGCGCACACCGCTCACTATCTCTATGCGGTCCTTCTCTATCTTCTGCCTTCCGCCCCTTCCGTATCCGCTCTGCCTCAAGGCAAGGTCTTTGTTGATCCTGTCTATGTCCAGCTCCAGATTGGAAGGAAGCCCCTCTATTATGCCGGCCACGGCCTTGCCGTGTGATTCACCGGAAGATGTAAGCTTCATAATGCCATGCCTCATGCGCCGTCATATATCTTATAATGTAGTATATGCCTGCTTTTCCAAAGTATACCATATCTCTATGCCATAATGCAAGGCAATGACCCCACAAAAAACTTGCGATATCAAAACACTCGTTCTTTTTAGAGTATATAATGTCAAAATCCACCTCTTATCCCCCTTTACAATTTATATTATCTAGAGTATAATTATTTAGATAATTATTATTTAGATACTTATTATTGTATAGCTGGAGGCAGATATGATAGATGAATTCTATGGCCGTGAACATGAGCTTGCCACTTTAAAGGAGCAGTATGAGTCCAAAGCGGCTTCATTCGTCATAATCTACGGAAGGCGCAGAGTGGGCAAGACAATGCTTATCAATAAGTTCCTGGAGGGGAAACAGGACTATATCTACTTTGAGGCATCCGAGGGAGTGCCTTTTAAGAATCTTGAAGATTTTAAAAATCTTGTCGCAGACTTTACCCGCAACGAACTCTTAAGAGCCGCCAAAGTAACATGGAGGGTAATTTTTGAAGAGCTTGCAAAGTATAAGACGGACACGAGAAAGATCATCGTCCTGGATGAGTTCCAATACCTCGGAATGGCAGACAGATCATTCATCTCCGAGTTTCAGAAGATATGGGACCATGTCTTAAGTACCCAGGATGTCATGCTCATAATCTGCGGATCCCTCATTTCTATGATGGTGTCCCAGACATTGACTTACAGCACGCCGCTGTACGGAAGGCGCACAAGCCAGATTGTCTTAAAACAGATGCCGTTCTCCCTGTACCAGGAGTTCTTTGACGGGCGCAGCGGGAATGAGCTGATACCATATTACGCCGTAACAGGCGGAGTGCCAAAATACATCAAGTCATTCAGGACATATCCTGACATATACGAATCAATAGAGAGGAATCTGTTCGATCCGGACGGCTACCTTTTTATAGAGCCCGAATACCTGTTGAGCAAGGAAGTCCGCGAGATAGGCAGTTACTTCAGTCTGCTGAATGCCATTGCCCAGGGCAACCGCAAGATGACTGACATAGCATCCTGCATGAATATTGAAAAGACGGTCCTTCCGAAATACCTTGTCGTATTGCAAGACCTCGACCTCATTGAACGCGAGATACCCATCGGGGATGATCCCAAGAAAAGCAAAAAAGGGCTGTACCGCATAACGGACAATTACTTTGCTTTCTGGTTCAGGTTCATCTATCCCATGAAGTCTACTATAGGCAATGACCATGCCAATGTCATGGCACGCATAAGGAAAAGCTTCGTGGACAACCATGTTGCATATGTTTATGAATACATCTGCAGGCAGGAGATGTGGCAGCTGTCCAGGGAGAACGCATGGAACTTCCATCTGGACAATGTCGGAAGATACTGGGGCTCCGCTGCCGGAGAGGCTGACATAGTCGGCGTAGACCGATTGAACGGAAACCTGGTGCTTGGGGAATGCAAATACTCTGTCACTCCCAAAGACCTTGCCCAACTGCACTCACTGCAGTCCAAGGCCGACAGTCTTATGCAGCTTACTAAAACACAAAAAGTTCATTACATTATCTTCTGCCCCGCTGGCTTTACAGAAAGACTGCTTGATGAGGCTAAAAACAACAAGAATCTGATTCTAATCCAGAACCTGTGATTACATTCCGGATGCAAAGACGGGGCTGTCCAAAAAACGGACGGCCCCTCTATTTCAGGCGGTATTTCAAGTCCGCTATTTTTTCATGCCATGCCGCAAAACTGTTTGCAAAATCTGAAATCTTTGTTA
>JAJPYR010000076.1 GCA_021204825.1 Clostridia bacterium
CCTCGGCCTCCGGCGCGGCAGCCGCAGAGGTTTCTTCTGTTACTGCGGTATCTGTGTCTGAAGAGGGGTCTTTCTCCGGGGATTCCAGGTCTGCATATGCGGCTTCTGACGCAGGCTGTTCATCCGTTTCCGCCGCTGTTTCCGCAGAGGTTTCTGCAGGAACAGCTGTATCTGCATCTGCAACTGTGTCTTCCTCAGTGGCTTCCAAGTCTGCATATGCGGCTTCTGACGCAGGCTGTTCATCTGTTTCCGCTGCTGCATCCGCAGAATTCTCTTCTGCAGGAACAGCCATATTTGTCTCTGCTGCTGCATCCGCAGAGGTTTCTGCTGGAGCAGCTGTAACTGTATCTGCAGCGGGGTCCTGCACAGAGTTCTCTGCGTCTGTGTCTGCCGTGAGTTCTTCCGCGGGTGTATCTTCCGCAATGACCTCCGTGTGTGGATTGTCCGTTGTGTCCGGAGGAGCTTTTGTGCCGTCTGCGGCGGCTTCCGCTTCTTCTGCGGACATGTCATCTGCGGGGGCGTTGTATGAGACGGCATCTCCGATGGCTGAAGTCTCAGCTACGGGCTTTTCCACGTCTTCTTCCTGAGCGGGCTCCGTTTCCTCACCCTCTGAAGTTATCTCCACGGGCGCTTCTGTATCCGTGTCTGCATCTGCGCTGCCCTCAGTAGGTTCTGTCTCTGCGGCAGGAGTTTCTGAAGCAGGCTCAGAAGGATTATCATGGGCCTCCTGTGAGGGCGTTTCTATGGTTGGAGCTTCAACAAGCGACTCTCCGTTTGCGTCTTTTATAGTTTGCTGCACGTCCGCGGGCTCATCCGCAGGAAGTGTCTCCTGCAACTTGGCAGGAGCCTCTGCGGGAGCCTCCGGAACGGGCTCTTCTGCAATTTCTTCATGAACAATGGGACGGCGTATGATCTTGGGTGCGGGCTTGCGCCATGCAGGAAGAAGGTCCGGCTGGTATCCGCGGTAATCCAGCATAAGGACACTGTATCCTTCATTGACGAAAGTGCACATGAACTTGTCCTCAACGCTGCGGCATGAATCCGGCAGCAGAAGGACTGTCTGGCGGGACGGATTTTTGAAATTGTACGCAAATTTTGCGAACACGCGCACACGCCCCTGCCCGGTATCCCTGCCGTCAAAGGTGACTTTCTCTATGCGCACATCCCCTATGTCTTCCTGCAGCTCGCAGGAAGCGTTCAATGGAAGGGTGTCATCAAAATTTTCCCACAGTTCATGCGGGGTCAGCATGTCTGCCATAAGACTCCTTATGCTGCGGCCCGCGGACGGCCGCACATGAGTAAATTGCCTGGGTGTATATGTCTGTATCTGTATGATTCCATACGGCTCATATGCCTGTATGGTGCGTTATATGCCTGATTTTACGCATTCCGGAGAGGCGTCTGCAGCGGCTTGCAAGCGGCTTGTGCCGGCTTTTGGCGGCTAGTATGAGACGCGGACTGTGGAGCCGCGGGTGTCTGTTGCCTTGTCCACAAGAATCTTGTTTTCTATGCGCTGCATGAGCTCTTCCACGTGGGAGATGACTCCTATGGTGAACTCCGGGTACTTGATGCGCACCGTCTCGAGGGCGTCCACGACCTCATCGCAAAGGCGGGTGTCCAGGGAGCCGAAGCCCTCGTCCAGGAAGAAGAACTCTATCATCTTCTCAGAGCGGCCGCTCGTTATCTTGGACAGGGACAGCGCCAATGAAAGGGACACAAGGAATGTTTCGCCGCCGGAAAGGGTGTTCACTTGCCTGGGCTTGCCTTCGTCAAAGTTGTCCAGGATTATGAACTTCTTGCCCTCGTACTTTAAGCAGAACTGCCCTTTGGAAAGCCTGGAAAGCATCTCGGAGGCATCATCCGAGATGTCCGCAAGGTACTCTTCCGCCACAAAGTTGAGGAACTCGCCCTTGCCTATAAGTTTGCTGAGCTCGTCTATAAGCTCCTTTTTATGGGCGGCCTTTTTATAATCCCTCTCCAGCTCTCCCTTTTTTATGAGCCCTTCCCTAAGGTCCTTGGTGCGGCCGTCCAGGCGGGTTATATCTTCCGTATACTGCTCATATGCCGCATCCAGGCGGGCCTTTTCTGCGTTTGCATTCTCCAGAAGAGACTTGTCATAATCCTTCACGCCCGGCTCTGCAATGAGCTTTGCTATCTGGGCATTGAGGCCTATGACCTCGTCTTCATATGCCTTCATGGTGTCTTCCGCATGCGGGATGCCCTTGTACTTCTCCACTATCTGCAGGCACTCCTGCTCACTGTCCTTGCCTGCGCGGGACACAGCGTCCAGGATGTCATTCTCCACGGCGTCCAGGTAACTGCTCTTTTCCCTAAGACTTGTCTCTGCGGCCTGTTTCTGGGCAGAAAGGGTGTTCTGCAGGTCCGTATAATTCTGTACGGCAGTGTTAAGGCGCATCTTTTCGCTCTCGGCCGCGGACTTGCCCGCCTCGGCCTCACGCCGGCATGCATTGTAATCGGTGCGCTTCCCGTATACGGCTTCCAGGCGCTTTTGAAGCTCTTCTATCTGTACGTTTTCGCTGTCTATGTCCGAGCTGAAATGCTCTGCATCCGAGTTGGCCATGCGCAGGTCTGAGTCCAGCTTTTCCACAGTGCTTGCACTCTCTGCCGCCCTGGCCTGCAGTGCGGACTTCTCTTTCATGACCCTCTGGATGTTCTTCACGAACACGGAAAGGTCCGTGGTGCCTTCCGGCACGGAAGAAAGCTTGTCTGCAATGAAAGCTGCCTCTGCGGAGATTTCTCCCCGGACTATGGCATACAGCTCGCTCTCTGTGGCTTCGTACGGCAGTATTCTGGAAGACAGGGATGCAAGGAATGCGCTGAAGTCTTCATATCCGGCCTTCAAGATGGCATCCTTGAAGTCTTCCGGTATGAGGGCAGAGATGTCATCTTCCTTGTATGCTTCAAATGCCGCCCTGTCTTCACCGGCCTTTGTCCTGGCATCTGCAAGTTTGCCTGCAAGTTTTCCGGCTCTGTCTTCCGCATCCTTGCGCTTTCCCTTAAGGCCTGCAAGCTTTTTCTGGTGCGTTTTGAGGCTTTCCGGCACGCCTGCGCATGTGGCGTATGACGCAAGAAGGGCTGTATATGTAGCTATATTGTGGTCAAAGTCCCCCTCTTTCAGCTGCTGCTGGCATTTGCGGAGGTCCTCACAGTTCTTGTCAATCTTATCGGCGAGATTGGCCTTCGTGTCTTTTAAATCCGCTATGTCCCTCTTGTACGAGTCTGCTTTCCGCCTTAAGGAAGCCGTTTCACGGCATGCAGGCAGTGCGGAAAGGTCCCTTTTAAGAGACTCCATTTCATCCTTGTCTTCATTCAGCCTGTCAAGCCTTTTCTGCGCCTTTATAAGGTCTTTATGCTGGTTGTCCAGAATTGTATAGGCCGTTATTTTGCGGGTGTTTGTGCCCTGCTGCTCCCTGATTTTGTCCCGCTCCGCCATGGCAGCCCTCATTCTATCATCGGCTTCCGTCAGGGCATCTTTGGTGACATCCTTGTAATCTTCCATCTGCTTCTGGAGCAGCGTGCAGGATGCGTTTGCCTCTGCCGCCCTGGAAGAAATCTTGCGGGACAGAGGGTCTCCGTAACGGGAAAGGTCGAAAAGGCGCTGCATAAGGCGGGAGCGCTCAATGGGGCCGGCGTTGAGGAACTGGGCGAACTCACCCTGCGGGAGGGCTATGCACATGCGGAAGTCATCCTCGCCCACGCCCAAGATCTGCGGAATCATTTTATCCACGGTATTGGGGCTGCTGGCTATTGCAAAGAACTTGCCGTCCTCACCCTTCTGGAACAGGGCAACCTTGTGGTCTCCCTGCTTGTTCCTTTCTGTCTTGTCGCGCTTTTTGCGCCTCACAACCTCATACTCCGTATAAGTGCCGCCGGAGTTGACGTCAAACGTGAAGTCCGCATAGCACTCTTCGCACTTCGTGTTTATGTAATCCACTCCCTTGCCGCCTACTCGGTTCACATCGCCGAAGAGGGCGAAGTTGATGGCGTCCAGGATGGAGCTCTTGCCGGAGCCTGTGTCTCCGAATATGCCGAACAGTCCGGACTTTGTGAGGGGGCCGAAGTCTATCTTTGTATCATCCGAGAAGCTGTTTATGCCGCTGAACTTGAGAAGAACAGGTTTCATGACAGGCCCTCCTCAGTCTCCGTCAGAGACAGGAACAGCTCCAGAAGCTCTGCCCGGGGCTCCTGGTTGTCGTGGCCTTTTTTGTAGAATGTCTTGAAGAGCTCGGATGAGCTCATTCCCTTCGTGTTGTACTCCCTGTCCTGCGACTTAGTCTCTATGGTTTGTATGATGGACACGTACTTTGCCCCTGCATGCAGGGCCCTTGTCTCATCACGTGATATGGGTGCCGTGAGGTTCAGCGTAAGCTCCACATAACAGTCCCTGTTCTTTTCCAGAATCTCAAGGGCGTCCTCCATGGAGAAGGCTTCAAGGCGCGCAAGGCGCACGCCTGCATGAAGCTCCACTTCCTTAAAGTCCTTCACTCCCTCAGCTGTAAGGTCCAAGACATTGGCGTACTTGCCGGAGCCGGCCTCGTCAAATGCGAACTGCATGGGAGCCCCGCAGTACCAGGCATTGGGAGCCACTTTCATGTGCTTGTGGATATGCCCTAAGGCACAGTAACCGAAGCCCGCTATGCTCTTCGGATCCACCTGGCGGGCGCCGCCTATGTCTATCTCCCTCTCGCTTATGCTTGTGCGTATGCCGCCCATCACCAGTATGTGCGCAAGCAGTACGGACGGCAGGCCTTCCGTGTTGCCTGCATTGCCTTCCGCTATCCAGCGGTCTATCTTTTCCTGATATGTCTCATCCGTCTTCTCTTCGTTGATCCTGGCCTCATTGGGATACGGCAGCAGGTTCACATACACCCTCTCACCTTCCGGATGCTCCGGCGTGGGGTCTGTCTGCATTATGACCCAGCCCTTCCCGGACGCCGCAGGATATGTGCGCCCGCGCTTTGCGCATCTGGCTGGCACGAAACTGTTGCCAGTGATGTATACGTTCTGCTCCTCTGCAAGGGATGCAGCGGCGGTGAGCCTGGCGGGGTCATCATGATTTCCGGATATGACAAGCACGGCGGCGCTTTGCGCAAGTTTCTTTACGCCGTCATAGAATATGGATTCGGACTCGGCGGAGGGCATGAATGTATCATATACATCGCCGGCAATAAGCACCAGCTCTATGTCCTCCTTTTCGCAGACGGAGGCAAGCTCGTCAAACACGGCCCTGTACTCTTCAGAGCGTTCCCTGTCCTGGCCTATGCGCTTGCCTATATGAAGATCGGATGTGTGCAGTATTCTCATGTATCTTTTCCACAGCGGGAATGTCCCTTGCAGGGCCTTGCGGCTGTCCTTGCCGGACCCTTTGTGAGGCCCTTGACGCGCCATCGGAAGTGGCGCCAAACCCCTTGAAAACAGGACGACAGAAGGCAGAATTTGCCGGACCGGATTCTTAAAAGCGGTTGCATTTTCAAAGGGCCGCCGTTATAATGATAGGACGTAATTTCCCTGTACACAATTATAGACTATCCGGGTCATAAAATCAAGCAAATAAGGGCTTTATAGAATGGCATTCGTCACCCCGTCCGAGGAGCTGCTCCGCCGCTCTTCCACGGACATAGAGAACAAATTCATAACCAAATACATGCCGGAACTGGACCCCACTGCGGTCAAGGTATACCTGTATCTTGCATATATCTGCAGAAATTCCCCGAATCTCGAAATGGCGGACCTGTGCCAGGCCCTGTCCCTTTCAGAGGAGGACTGCGCAAACTTCCTCAAGTACCTGGAGGAGTATGAGCTCATATCCGTCATCTCCCAGTCCCCGTATGAGGTCAAAATACTGGATGTGGAGAACGTCTCCGGAGCCCCCAAGAGATACAAGCCGGAAAAGTACTCGGACTTTGCAAAGGCCGCCCAGGCCATTGTGACCGGCAGAATGATAGACACCGGCGAGTACCAGGAATACTTCACAATGATAGAAGAGGGCTTCGACCAGAACGCCCTGCTCATGGTCATAACATACTGCGTAGGCTTGCGCGGGAATGACATACGCAAGCAGTACATCCTCAAAGTTGCGCACAGCTTCGAGCAGGACGGGGACACAACCGTACGGAAGGTGGAAGACCGCCTCTCCAACTACACTGCCTCCACTGCGGCACTCATCAGGATATTCTCCGCTGCAGGCCTGCGCCGCCAGCCTGACATCAACGATGACAAGTTCTACAAGAAATGGACAACGGAGATGGGCTTCACGGATGATGCCATAATCTGCGCCGCGAAGCACTTCAAGGCCAGGTCCATAGAGCGCATAGACGCCGCAATGGATGAGCTGTACAGGAACAGGAAGTTCGCAGTCAGGGAGATAGAGGATTACTGCGACAGCCGCAGCTCCGTCTATGCCCTGACCATAGACATCGCCAAGAGCCTGGGCGTATACATCCAGAACTGCGCTCCGTATGTGGAGAACTACATGAACGGCTGGATCTCATCCGGCTATTCACGTGACTCCCTTCTGACCATCTCCCGCTACTGCTTCCGCTGCGGGCTCAACTCCTTTGAAGGCATGAATGACTTCATCCAGACCCTCTACACGGCAGGCATTGTCTCGGACGGAAGCGTTGAGAGCTATCTGGAGCAGCTCATGCAGGATGACAAGCTCATAAAGAAGATTCTCTCCGTCTGCGGCATAGCCCGCAAGGTTGTATCCCAGGACCGCGCCCGCCTTGCCGCCTGGCGCGAATGGTCCTTTACGGATGACATGATACTGGAGGCCGCAAAGCTCTCCGTCGGCAAGTCCAACCCCGTAGCCTACATGAACGGCATCCTTTCCGGCTGGAAAAAGGACGGCGTCTCAACGCCTTCGGACATCCCTTCATCCGCACCCACAGCGGCCTCTGCATCCTCCGATGACCGCAGGGCAGAGATAGAGCGCCACTATTACAATCTCCGCACTGCAGCCGAGACCAGGGCAGAGCAGGCCCAGGCAAAGGCCAAGTCCGACCCTGAGTACGCCGCATTAAGCACGGAGCTTACGGACCTCAACATAAGGCTTGCCTTCGCAGAACTGAGAAGCGACCAGGAGGCCGCCCAGATCTCATCCCGGATTGCCTCCGCGCAGGCCAAGGCAGACTTGCGCTTAAAGGCCCTTGGCATCTCCAAGGACTCCCTCACACCCCATTACAGCTGCACAATCTGCAACGACACCGGCTATGACAGCAAGGGGCTACCCTGCGCCTGCCTTAAGAAGTTCCTGGGCCGCTGACATAAGCCCGCAGAGCCTCTCCGGACGCAATACAGCCACAAATATGCCAAAATTAAAGCTGTTTTTCCTATGTGCTTAACCGTGTGCATGCTCCTCTGTCCGGGACAAATTATAGGGCTCATACATAGGCAAAGACATCCGCTTGGCAGCAGAATACAATGACGGGAAGGCGATTGCCTTCCTTTTTTGCGCCCGGACCGTAATATTTGGCAAACATATGTTTGTTATTGGTCCAAATAAAAACAGCGGCATATATAGCCGTTTTGACTATATACACCGCTGCTGGCGCAGGGAGTGAGATTCGAACTCACGTACACATCCCTGCGTAACACGATTTCGAGTCGTGCGCGTTCGACCGCTCCGCCATCCCTGCATCTGTGCTTTAATGATATAGGATTCCCGCCCAAAAAGCAAGTGATTTGCCCCTCTGCCATTCAAATTCCTCCGGCCCTGGCTGGCTGGCGCCCTGACTGTGGCGTGAGTACGCCATTTTGGCGTGTATACGCCATTATGCATGCGCCAATATGCTGGCATTGGAAAATTTATACGGGATTTGTTCATATACTGCGTACTTTTTGTTTGACTCACCCCTTCAAGGCATTGTACAATGTGCCCACATCCGGCGGTTAGTGCATTACGTTGCGGACGTCACGCCAAGGGCATTGCTGCCCGGCAGCAATGAGCATGAGCCGTGTGCGAAGCCGGATTCACACCGGATATGAGCAAGGACGTTACGGGAGTTCTGCAAGGGGCGTTCATATGTTTCTCCCTGGAGCTTTGCATCATGCACTTGCTCTTCCGGTTACCCCCTTTCCCGCTATGGGACAATTAAATTCCGGATGCGCTGCATGATGCCGGTGTGCATATCCGGCGGTGTGCTGATTGTGCAGTTTTTATTTTTCAAGACGGTAAACGGCGCGGACAGTTGTCCGTGCTGTTTCTTTTATGCCGTGTTGTCAAAGGGGAGCACTTCTGCTCCCCTTACGGCTGTATTCTGCTGTTCCGTGATGTTATGCAGCCTTGGCGGCTTTCTCTGCCTCGGCGCGGGCGGCCCTCTGGGCCTTCACCCTGTCCAGGATCTCCTGCTGTCCGGGAACCGTGTCATCCCTTGAGATTACAGCCTGGATGGCAGCCTCTCTGGACTTGACAACCATTTCCTGCGCAGAGGATACGGCTGCGTCTGCCTCCTCCTGCGTCATGGAGTTCTGGGACACCTTCTCTGCCGTGGATGCCTTTGCCTTTTCCAGGTCACTCTGCGCCTTCAAGTAGCCGGCAACAAGAGCCTGGGCCAGGTTCTCCTTCTCATGTATGGTCATCTCGGCGTGGTACACGTCCGCAATTTCCTGCGCCTTAGTATATGCAAGCTCAGCCTTGGCACATGCAGCCTTCTTTGCTGCATTGTCCGGGTCTGCATCCAAAGCGGCCCTGGCGTCTTCATATGCCTTCTTTCTTTTGGAGGCCGTCTTGTCTGCATCCGGGAAGATTACGATGAAGACGAAGAACATTACTATCAGGGATATGATGCCGGTGATGAGTGTCTTTACAAGGGAGGTAACGCCTGCAGGAGCGTTCCAGTGTGTGAGGACGCAGTTGGCAAAGCCCCAGAGAACGCCTGTGAAGACGGATATGATCACCCAGGCTATGAAGTACCACAGGGCCTGGAAGACAGGGTTGCCGTGTGAATGATACGTTATGTTCCTCTGCAGAGGGAAGTTGATGCACTGGGCCGTGAAGACGGCTATCTCATACGCAATGAAAGAGCCGAGGCCGTCCGCGTCTCCGAATATGGCGCAGTCCACTCCAAGGATCTGGAACGGAGCCCATCCCCAGGAGCCGTTGTTGAGCGATGTGAAGGCATACGGCAGAAACAGGATTACCAGGTACTGCCAGATAGTGACGCCTATGGAGAACACCAGGAAGAACACTATCTTGTATATCCAGGCGGCCCCTGTCGGGTGCTTCATCTTGAAGCCTTCCCATACTCCCATCCAGGAGCGGTACAGTTTCTGCCAGAACGCAGCAAAGGCATTTGAAGACAGCGGCTTTAAAACAAGCCTTGCCTCCATGTCATCACTGTTCACAGCTTCTGCAGGCTCTTCAGCGTCCAAAGTCTGCTTCTTTTCAATATCATCCATACTCATATGCACTCTTCCACTCTTCGTATAAATCTGTGTGCCGGCAATGTCATAATTACATATGACATTATACACATAAAGACAGGAGAATGTAAACAGAATTTTGCCAAACGGCTTATTTTGTGTATGGCAATCGCAAAGTCATTTAGTCGCTTTTTGAGACTGAATCTTGTTAAACAG
>JAJPYR010000094.1 GCA_021204825.1 Clostridia bacterium
TATTATGAATTTACGGGCTTATTTGACACCTGGGCAGCATTACATCATGCCAGCCAGGATTATGCCCTCTTTGGTGCTGCGGCCAGTGCCGGAGATATAGTCTGCATAGATGGCATCCAGGTCATCGCAGATAAGGGTCTCTTCGCGGATGAGGGCTGCGGCTATGTGCTCCACCAGGTCCCAGTTGTCACGCAGGAGCTTTTTGGTGCTGTTATAGAAATCCTCAAGCATGCCGGTCTGCTGTACATTCCTGGCATTCCTGGCGTTGTCGCCGTCTGACTCGTATTCGCGGGTTATGTATGAGAAGCCCTTGATGCAGACGTCTTCCACAAGGGTATCACACATCCTGCTTGCCCTGTAGATGTCCTTGGATGAACCCATATCAGGGGAGCTGTACTTGATTTCACTTGCAGCTCGTCCCGCAAGGCCTGTGATTATGCTGCGGCAGGTTTTTTCATATGACTCGCCGTCAGAGTCAATCGTCTCCATGAAGCCGTGCGTTCCCCTGGACTTCCCGTACACGGATGCTATGGAAACAGAGCCGGGATTCAAAAGCATGGCCGCCGCCACGTGGCCCGCTTCATGATATGCCGTCCTGGTCTTCTCCTCTGCGGGCAGTGATAACGCGCTGTCTATGTCATATATGTCCGCAAGGACGGCCTTGACAATGTCTCCCATGCATATCTCGTCCTTGCCATCAAAGGCTGCGAACATGCCTGCGTCATTGAGAATAGAGTCCAAAGCCGCACATGTGTATCCGTCCAAAAGCTTTGCAACGGACTTCATGTTCACGTCCCTAGCGACCTTCTTGCCGGCAAGATATCTGCCTATTATAACGGCAGAGTCCTCTATGCTGGGAAGGGCAACCTCTATTTTGCGGTCAAACCTGCCGTGGCGGTACAGAGCGCTCGGAAGAATGTCCATATCATTGACAGTGGCCACCACAAGCACGTCCTTGTCCTTCACGCTGTCTATCCCGGCCTGCACCGCGGAAAATTCATTCATGGATCCGTACGCCGCCGGGAACTTGTCCAGATCATCCAGAAGGATAACCGAGGGTGCGTTATCTGCAGCGGCCTCGAAGACGGCTCCGATAAGTTTCAGAAATGCATTATCCGCCTGGACCTTGCGGAGCACATATACAGGACGGTTCATATCGTGCATCATGGCCTTGGCCATCATGGTCTTGCCCACGCCGGGATCCCCGTACAGCATGACCCCGTGCGGCATCCTGACACCAAGCCTTGTGTACTTCTCCGGGCTGTTGGCCATATCCACAATTCTGAGCAGTGCCGTCTTGATATTGTCATACCCGTATATGTCATCAAACGTCACATTGATTTCGCCTGGGTCAGCAGGAACTGCAGCAGACCGCAGCCGCTCAGAGGCATCATTCTCCCCGTAATCATCATAGATGTCCTCATCATCGTTATCATCTTCGTCCTCATCATCGTAGAAGTCATAGTCTTCGTCATCCTCATCTTCATCTTCATAAAACCAGTAACTCATAAAAACACCTTGAGAGCGGAATCATTCTAAAACCTGCACCTTTCCCCCTTGCATGCCGTAGCTTTAGAGGACGGTTCACATCCGCAATTCTTCCCGTGCCGTTTTCCTGCGGCAACTGAGAAACTATAGCAAAGCCCGGCTTCCAGTCCTAGGAAAATTTTCTGCGAATTCGCATAATCCCCCGGATTCCAAGTTGTGGTGCGGGAAAGAAAATCATCCATTTCAGCTCATAGCCGGGTCATCCGGCGGCACAGAGAAACAGGCAGGCCATATGTAGAAGGATGCAGCAAGAGGGGTTATGTCATCCCGCTGCACTTTGGACGGGCCGGAAGCTTTGCCCCGGATGCAGGATCACAGGGACCTGTCTTTCTCTTCTGCTCATATCTTTGCTTGAGCAGGGTATGGCACACTGTATGCATGACACACGGCTGCAGGCCTGCTCTGCTGCCTCCCAATCCCGGCCCAGGCCCGGAAGGTAATCCGGCCTTTCTGTTATAATAATTAGGTGTAGCCTATGAATGCCAAGAGCACCCGTATATAGCGGGTGCCCTTTTGCTTTTGGCTTGAGTTTTATGTTGTGCGGATGCTTTGCCGGGGACTCCAGCCTAGGCGGCTCTGCGCATGCCGGCTAGAATTATGCCATCTTTGGAGTTCCGGCCTGTGCCGGTGATGTAATCCGCGAAGATGGCGTCCAGGTCATCACAGATTAAGGTCTCTTTCTCTGCAAGAGCCTTGGCGATGCACTCCACGAGGTTCCAGTTGCCGCGCAGGAGCTTTTTGGCTTCATTGTAGAAGTCTTCCAGCATGCGTGAACGCTGCATGTTCCTGTTGTTCATGGTGTTGTCACTTTCCTTCCGTGGATCTATGTATGCATATGAGAGGCCGTTTGCGCAGATGTCTTCCACAAGGACATCACACATTTCGCCTGCCTTGCAGATGTCACTTGAAGACCCCATGTCCAGGCTGCCATACTTAATCTCAGTTGCGGCTCTGCCTGCAAGACCCGCTATGATTCTGCTGCAGAAGTTCTCATATGAATCACCGTACCCGCCAATGGTCTGGATGAAGCCCTGAGGGCCCCTGGACTTTCCGCGCACGGATGCTATGGAGACACTGCCCGGCCTTAAGAGCATGGAAGCAGCGGCGTGGCCTGCCTCGTGGTATGCCGTCTCTGTCTTCTGCTCTGCGGAGATGGATGCCGTGGTATCCACGCTGTATATGTCGGCTAAAACTGCCTGTATGATGTCTCTCATGGAAATCTCATCCTTGTCCTCGAAGCCTGCGAACATGCCTGCATCATTGAGAATGGAATCCAGGGATGCGCATGTGTAGCCGTCCAGAAGCTTTGCAACGGTCTTCATGTTCACGTCCCTTGAGACCTTCTTGTCTGCAAGATACCTTGATATAATGACTGCGGAGTCCTCTATGCCGGGAAGAGACACTTCTATCCTGCGGTCAAAGCGGCCGTGACGGCACAGGGCTCCAGGGAGCCTGTCTATGTCATTGACCGTAGCCACAACGAGCACATCCTTGTCCTTTACTCTGTCTATACCTGCCTGCACTGCCGCAAACTCGTTTGTGCATCCGCGCCCGGAGGAGAACTTGTCCATGTCATCCAGAAGGATAACCGAGGGAGCATTCTCTGCTGCGGCCTCAAAGGCGGCGCTTATCATCTCCATAAAGGCACTGTCTGCCTGCACCTTACGCAGGATGTACACGGGGCGGTGCATGTCATGCATCATAGCCTTGGCCATCATGGTCTTCCCCACACCGGGCTCTCCATACAGCATTATGCCGTGCGGCATCCTGACTCCCAGCCTTGTGTACTTCTCTGCATGAGTGGCCATATCTACAATCCTGTACAGGGCGGACTTCACGTTCTCATATCCGTATACGTCCGCAAAAGAGACGTTAAGCTCTTCCGGCTCCGCAGGCTTAACCTGCGCCCGCACCGTTACCTCATCTTCCGGCTTAGCTGTGTCAAAGGGGATGTCCTCGTCATCATCGTCGTAATCACCATCATCGCCGCACAGCTGCTCATAGAGATCATCTATATCCAGCCTCATGATGTCATCACCGTCATAATCATTATTCACTTTTCACCTGCCTTTGCCGCCTTCTCCTTCCGGCGGCCAATACCATAAAATCAGTCTTTGCTGCCTAAACCTCCGTATCTTTTCTATACCTTTTACGTACGTATAACCCTCCTGTACTTTCCGCTCCCAAAGGCCCTGCGCAGCGGCCCTCCTGGAGCCGGGCAGACCATAATACTACTTCATGCTTTGCTTGTCTACAATATGAGACAAATTTTTACACTCATGGATGCAGTTTTTTTTGAAATCAGACCCAATTTTTGTAATCATTTGTTTCTACTCTGCGCCAATTCCAGCACCTTCCCGGTCTCTGGCGGTCCAGGCACAGAACACGAACCTGTCCAAAGCCGCCCGGAAGACCGTCATGCCCTCCATAATGCAGAAGGATTCTGCATCCATGTATGAATGATTGCCACCGAAGTATGAGAACACAGCCTTTGTTTCCGCCCTCTCTTTGCTCTCATGGAAGTCTCCTGCATACGGGAAGCCGGATTTGCCGCGGCGGAAATTTGTCATGACTGTGTCCCCGTCCGTGAACACCATAATGTCATATGCAATCCCATCCAAACAGCAGAGCATCTGCTCCAAGGTAATGCCGGAGATGAATGTAGCCTTGTCATAATGCGGGTGAAGCCAGCGGCAGTCAAACAGAGTGAAAGCATATGTGCACACCTTCACCCCGTCCAGCCGGGACTTCAGCTCCTCAGCGCTTTCATTCATAACGTGCACTGCGGCGAATGTCTGCCCTGCAGGATATTCTGTTTTATCCGATGTTTGTTATCCGATGTTTGGGCCATAATAAACATCCTTTGCTATATATGTTGCCTCTTTACGCCTGTGTGCATGCCTGCTGCGGCCGGTATAATGCCGCATGCATGGCCCCAAGGGACAGGGCGTCAGTCATCCATGTCTCCGTATGTCTCTATGAACTCTTTCATTGTCATGAGAACCCTCTGGGGCTTGGTTCCGTCCCGGGGCGTGATGTACCCTTTGGCTGTCATCCAGTCCACCATCCTGCAGGCCTTCATGTACCCTATGGGATAGCGGCGCTGGATCATGGAGACGGAAACCATACCGCACTTTATGCAGTAATGAAGGGCCTTGAGGTACTGCTCATCTGCGCTGTCTTCCGGATCATCCGGCAGGACACGCCGGCACTTGTCATCCGGGAAGTTTATATAGTCCGCGATACGTTTGTCATACCATGCATCGTTGCCGGTCCGTATATAGTCCGTGACCTTCTTCACGTCTTCAGAGGATATCCAGCAGCCCTGGACGCGGACAGGCTTTTCGCTGTCCGCACTCTTGAAGAGCATATCTGAGAATCCGGCAAGATTCTCCGCCCCAGCTGTTCCAAGGACCGCAACGGAGTCCTCCTGGGTCCTCACCTTAAGGCATATGCGTGAAGACATGCTGTCCTGTATGACATCCGGCAGGCTGCTTATGTTATACAGCACGTTTATGACGAGATGGATGCCTGCGGCCCTGCCCCTTTCGCAGAGCCTTTTGATTCTGTCCAGCATGGTATCGCTGAACCTGGTGAACTCGCTGCATATTATGACTATTTTGGGCAGCTCATCCTCGCCGGAGGCCAGATTGAAGTTGTACTCATCCAGGTTCCTGACAGCCACCCCGTCCCCGGTCTTGCGGGAGAAAAGGCTGTACCGTCTGTCCATCTCTCTGCAGGCACATGTCAAGGCATTGCCGATCCTGGCTTCATCTGAAACAATCTCCGGTATGAGAAGGTTTGGCAGGCCTTTGTACATGCCAAAGTCCGTTTCGCCCGGGTCTATGAGCAGCAGGCGCAGTTCCTCCGGAGTGTACCTGTACAGCAGGCTTATGATGAAATTGTCTATAACCTGGCCGGCACCGGAGCCGGACGCCCCGGCAATGAGCAGGTGCGGCATCCTTGTTATGTCCGGGCATACAGCCTTGCCGTTCTCATCCGTTCCCAGGGCGAACGTTAATGCCCCAGGCTTGGAGTACTGGAACTCCGGGGACTCAAGCAGCCCTTTGAGCCCCGTCTTGTAATGCCACATGAGGTCCGGATTATGCTCCATAAGGACGGAATAGTCCTCCAGAAGATCCAGCACAGGCGCATAATATGCCCCTAGTGCCTTGTCCTGTTCCGGCTTGGCCAGCGGAGCCGGTTCCGATTCTGCTGCAGGCTGGCTGTTCATGCGGCGCAGCCTTGAGGCAAGCTTCATCATTCTGGCGAGAAGCTCTGTCATGTCCGCGCAGCAGTCCATAATCTCATCTGCCAATCTCTGGTTCCCGTTTGCATCATTGTTCCTGTTTTCCATTCTGATACCTTCCATGCGTGTATGATTTCAGTGTGTTATATCTGTTTCCCCGCAGGGGTATTATATGGCTTTCTATGTGACTAAAACGGTCCATTGCTTGCCGTATGGGGACTTTTTTGGCAGCGGGCAAGAGTGTATCATACCCTGTTTCAAAATCTCTACTAATATTCATCATGGTTTTTCCAAAATCCGGCTGTTTTAGCAGAATATGTGGCAGATACAAAATGTAAAATAATTTTATTTGCACGAATTTTATATGCATAACTGCAAAATTATGCAATTATGCAGTATTTTATGCGTTAAAAAGAGCACCCGCTGTTTACGGGTGCCCTTGTGTGCCGGAGTGGTGTTGCTGTGGATATCACATCCTTACAGTGAAGTGGTTCTTGATGTTGACTATGACCGCAGGGATGTCATCCACAGCCTGTCCTGTAATTCTGGAAAGCACCTGGCGGTATACTCTGATCTGAGGCGCGTAATATACCTTGATTTCATCCGCGGATTTGTCCGAATACTTGTAATCTATGAGCTGCCACTTGCCGCCCCTCTTTACAAGAAGGTCCATGGCACCCTGGACAATGACCTCGTCCTCTGAATCCGTGCCGGACATGTACTCCTTTGCGGGTATGGGGCAGTAGAAGCTCTGCTCGCGGCGCACGTCCTCCGCTCCATCCACACAGCTGAAGATGTCCATATTGACCATGTCTTTGAGATGCGTGATTGTGAGATATCCGGCCTCTTCTGCTGACATGCTGCCGTCCTCCACAAAAGCCTCCAGCTCTTTCTGTATGCCGGCCTCGTCCTTTATGCCGAAGTCGCAGAGCTCCAGGAAACGGTGGTATGCCGTGCCCCTTTCCGCTGCGTGGCCGTCTGATTTGGTCTGATTCCTGATGTCATCACGTTCAGACTTTGACACGTCCGACTCATCAGGAAACTCTGCATCTTCTTCAGCCGCCTTCACCATGGCAGAGGCACTGCTTTTGAGGGGAATGTTTGAGGCATATGCGTACTTTGCAGCGGGTACGGACTTTGACGGCTTCTGTTCTTCCGTATTGAGATGGACCATGTCGCGAAGATCTTCAATTAAGCAGTCTGTAAGGTCCCTGATTTTACCCGACTCGATAAAATTGTCAAAGTTGATCAGCTTGTCATATGATGAGGCTCTGCGTGCCTCTGACAGAAGATATCCTACAGGTATGTCTTCTTTGCTCTCCTTGCCATGCCTGTATCCAGGTTTGCTTTCGGCCATGATATAGAGATTGTTGATTGCTCTGGTACAGGCCACATAGAAGACATTGATTTCATTCTTGTTGTCTTCCTGCTTGTTCAGTGCAGTTTCCAGTTTCCTTAGGACAGTATATGACTTGGTCTTGCTGGCCTCGTCATAGCAGCTCGGAGCCAGGCCATACTTCATATTGAAGACTATGTCTTCTGTAATTGGATTGGTGTAAGTCTTGCATATGTCCGTGATTATGACTATAGGAAATTCCAGACCCTTGGCACCATGCATTGTCATGACCCTGATGCTGTCTGAAGGAGCGCTGGCTTTCACGGATATCTCATTGTCACTGTCTTCAAGCAGATTGAGGAATGCTGTAACGGAGAGATTTGAGCCTTGCTTAATGAGCTCTCTGATGTATCGCATTGTCTCGCCGCCGTCTGCAGGATACTGTTCTGTGAAGCCCTGCAGGCCTATGATTTCATCAATTATCTCACCAGCGGTAAGCACAGTGGCATGTTTCCGGAGCACACTCACTTTGTCATAGAACACATTGAGCTTCAGTGCGAGTTCATTAGCAGCAGTTCCTTCCTCTGCCGCCTCCTCAGCCGTCTTCATGTATCTCCGACAGGCTTTGCTGAACGGGCTCCCAGTGTTTCCGGTGCTGATGCGGATTTCAGCAAGATCATCCTCAGTAAGATTGCCCAGCGGTGAAAGAAGCGCGGAGACCATAGGGACATCCAGGCTGGTGTTGTCAATATAGGTCAATATGTCCAGCATCTGCTTGACGTATGCATTGTCACATATGTTGTCCTGTTCCACGCTTGAAACAGGGTATCCGTAACTGACGAGCAGGTCCTCAATGGGCTTGGCGCCCTTCTTTGTACGGCTTAATATGCATATGTCTTCATAGTTTATGTCAACCCACGCATCTTTATCCGCATTGTATCTTTGCTTGGAAAGACAATCTTGCACAATCTGCAGGACAGCAAGTCCCTGCCGTGACTCAATATGTTCTGCCGGGTTTTTTCTCACTGAGTATACAGGCAATGTTGTCTCTTCTGTGCTGGCCTTTCCCGGTTTTTTGCCAAAAACAACCATCTCAACGCTGCTGTGCAGATGGTTTGGTTCATCTCCATTATCAGCGGGCTCTTCCTTTTTAGCCTCCATCTTTTCTTCCGAATACTTTTTCCCGGGATATACACTGGCATCCACTTCCACGTCATCTTCCTTAAACTTAAGGCTCCCCTGCATGGTGGCGGAGAAAATGTCATTCACACTGTTTATAACAGGCTTCAGGCTACGGTGGTTGTATTTCATGTAAAGTGTGCTGCAGCCGGGCTTAGCAGTGAAGTCCGCAGCCTTTTCCGTAAAGAAACTGGACTTGCTTCCGCGGAATCCGTATATGGCCTGCTTGGAATCCCCGACATAGAATGTCCTGACTCCGCTGCCGGCTGTCTCCTGGTCTTTGTCATCCTCGCCCGTTATGGCTGAGATGATCCGATTCTGCACAGGATTGATGTCCTGATATTCATCCACATAGACGTATTTGTACTTTTCCCTGATGTCCTGTTTGACTTCACGGTTCTTCAGAAGCTCAATTGCTTTATGTTCCAGATCATTGTAATCCAGTACATTGAGATCCCTCTTAAGTGCGCTGTATTTGTCATCAAAAGCCAGGAGAATATTGATGAAAGCCCTGGATATGTCCCCGGCTCGCAGGTACTTGTCTCTCTCTTCATCTTTACTTAAGATGTCTTTGCAGATTTTGGGATATGCGCTCTTGAACAGGTTTCTTATGTCAGTAAACCGTTTCTTAGCTAGCCCATCAGACGAGACCGGAACAACTTTTTCCCTTGGAGAGAAAAGATCGGCAGGAATGCTGTCAAAACTCTGGCACTTTTGGGCTTTAGAGATACTGTCGGCAATCTTTGTGAAAAGGGACTCATATGCCTCTTTTTCATTGGTGGCGGGATACTTGGCAAGGAACTTTTCGCCGACATTTTTGGCATCCTGAGCCAATGCATAATAATCGGCCCTGTATGTATTGAGAAGCTTCTTATAGACTTCTTCAAATCTCTCGGGCGTATAGTAGCTTATCATGTTTTCCAGCACTGTTCTGTAATCAGCCACAGAACGCACATTGGAATACACAGTCGTTATAAGCTCCCTTAAGCTGCCGTCCTTCTGCCCCTTTCCGTAATAGTATTTCAGCAGCAATTTGAAATCACTGTTGTCATCCCCTTCCGTTCTGTCATATAGCTCATCAAACAGGCTGTCAACAGCCCGGCGCATATACTCTTCCCTTACAGTGTCATCTGCAAGAATATCAAAAGTTCTGTCACATCCCGCATAATAAAAATAACGGCGTACAAGCTGGGCGCAGAAGGAATGGATTGTGGATATGTCGGCTGACGGCACAAGCTCAAGCTGTTCCTTGAGACGCTCCTTATCCTCTGCGGAAGTATCATCTGCGTTTATCTTCTGTATAATCCTGTCCCTCAGCTTGTTCTTCATTGATGCCGCAGCCTCATCCGTGAATGTCACAGCAATGACATTGCGCAGATCCGCATGGCTTCCCGGACTGCACAGCTCATTTACAAGACATTCTATCATGACCGTGGTTTTGCCGCTGCCTGCGGATGCAGAGACAATGACATTGTCGTTGCACTTTATAATGAAATCCTGATCCTCGTCAGGGGTATATTCTGTATCATTCATCACCCTGTCCTCAACTTCCCTCATACAGCCTGCGCCTGTTTCTGCAGCCGGCCGAAGCATATGTCATTGCTTCCCCGCATCAGAATCTGCGATTCCAGCTATATCCTTGGAGTCCACACTGCTACTGCTGTACGGGCATTCCCTCATACCGTATGCATCGGCGTCAAATGCGCAGCATCCGCCATATTTGCAGTACGTGCATGACGTCTTGACTGGTGAAGGCTGTATATATCCGTCTAGCATTTCGTCAATACCCTGTACGGAAACCTTCTTTGCATACTCGAGGAATGCCCTGAAATCATTCCCGGACACATATGTCCTTTTAAAACCAATATAGTCTTTGTTCTTTACCTTTTCCTTAGGCGTTGACTGAGCTACATTGGCAAGTGAGACATCCACAACATCCGCATCCCTGTCCATGAATCCCTCAAAGCGGAACTGGTCATCGGCATCATACTTTTGATAACTTACACCGCAGGGAAAATAGTATGCAGCGGCAGGACGCCATTCCGGATGCCTGTCTGTTGCCTGGGATGCCGCCAGCAAATACAGCTCCGGCTGCAGTTTAAGGCCCATATAATAAGCAGTATCACTGGCATCATGTTTCCCGGTCTTGTAATCCAGTATTCTTACCAGAACCTCTTCCGAACTGTTTTCCGGATTATCCGGGTATGTATCCACGCGGTCTATCTTGCCGTGTATCAGATACTCCATGCCGGCATCACTCTGCAGCGGAAGGTCAATCTTGAGCTCCGTAGCGTACGGTCTGAAATCCGAATGCTTGAAATGGTCATAGAGCTTTTCAATAAGCTTGTCCATGTCTTTAAGAAGCTGTGCCAGTGTATGCCTGTCGGCCCCGTTAAGTTTCAAAGCAGAGAACGGTGCCTCTTCCAGAACATCATTGGCTTTTGCCATGGCAATCTCCTTGAATTCATCCAGACTGCTGACCTCTGCCATCTGCAGCGAGATTCCCTCAAATACCTTATGCACAAAGTTGCCTCTGTCGAGCGGCAGAAGAGAGCCTACCTGTTCTTCCTGCAGATTCAAGCCTTTCCCCATGAACATCTTGTACGGACAGTCAAAATACATTTCAATTGTTGTAGGGGATATATGCTCTCTGGGCTGATCACTGCTGGGCTTGAGGAAGAGTGCCCTTGCGTGCTCATTTGTAAGTTCTATATTCCTTGCTGATTCTGTTCCTGAAGCTGCCGGTGTCCTGTCCTGCACATCGCCAGTATGAATAAGCTCAGCTTTCTTGTCAAAGATTCCCTTGGCATATGTGATAATTTCGCTGCACCTGGTCCTTCTGCCGTCCAGTTCTGTTGGATAACTGAGATACAGCCTGTCCGTAAAAGAGCAGACGTTGAGGGCAACTGTCTCGCGGCAAATGACATTTGCGCCCTGCGCCGTGCATGAAAGAAGCATGTCAATGCGGTTCAAGTCCTTGCAGACAGTCTCCCAGTCCCTGTCCAGAAGCAGCCCGCAGTCCGCTGTCACACAGGGAACGTTCTCTGTAAGACGGGCACAGAAGAGCACTCTGCTGCCTGTCCAGGTTTCATTGCTGTTTCCGCTGCCTGTGCAGGTATTCAATGTTGCATTGAAGTCAGCCACAAAAACATCATCCGTATTCTGTGCAGACCCTGAAAACTGCGTGGAACTCAGTGCTTCACGGATCACCTGAAGATATTCTGCATCCGGGATGTTGTTCCCGGCACAGGAATCCACACTCTCAAGTATTTCAAGCAGAAGACTGTACACTCTGTCGTATACTCTGGCCTCTTCCGGGCGCAGTTCCGCCACTCTTCCCTTAAGTACTTTAGCCGTTCTGCACCAGGCACTCACCTTCTCTAAAACAGCCTTTAAACCTGCATATCTGCTCTGTTTTGAGCTGTATACCTGATACAGTTCTCCGAAATTGTCCCTGATGCCGCACACAGTGCTGTAGTCACACCTTAAGTATGCGCAAAGCTCCTTGTCCAGTTCCCTGTCATAGTTCAGAATAGAGCCATTATACTGTCCGAAACGCATGAAGTACGTGTGGAAAACAGACTTGGAGAGTTTTCTGCGGGGTGAATTGATTTCTGAAACAGTTTCTGCTGCCCCTTGGTCAGGGTTGTCCTCACCGGCATTCTCAACTGCATCATCAATCTCAGTGTCTGCCGTATCCGGATCCGCTTCCGGTTCTGCAGCCGCTGAACCCAAAGTATCCGCAGACTTATGCGTCACTGCAGGGAAGTACGGGGACGCTATCACTGCCGCCACATCTTCCGGACGGAACCCATATGCCACGCAGGAAAGGAAATCAAGTATGAACTCACACAGGGGGTGTGATTCTAGCGGATATCTTCTGGCTGCAAAATACGGAATCTGGTATCTTCCGAAGGCACTTGAAATGTCACTTTCACAGCTGTCAAGATCCGGCACCATGACTGCAATATCCCTGTACCGTATGCCGCCTTCCGCTATGATGCCCTTAATCTCGCGGGCAATATACTCAAACTCAACGGCACTGTTCGGAGCCTCTTTTATAACAATCCTGTCTCTTTTTTCCGCATCGGTATCCGGCACAATCTCGGGGTTGAACATCTTTCTTCGGAGCGACTCAGCCGCACCGCACACAAGCCCCTGGCCTGAATCCTGTTCCGGCACAACAGATCCGAGCCTGCTGAATATGTCTGCGGCATCCCCCTTGTAATAGCTCTCACTGCCGTGTATGAAGATGCCTGTCACCCATTTTGCACTGCTTACAGCAGCTTTAACGGCATTCTGCTCCAGCTGAGTGAATGTCTGGTATCCGAAGAATAGCACCCTTGTATCACCCTGTGCAGTTCTGCGCTTTACGCAGTCCGGGAGTTCTTTCAAACTGGTGTATGAATCCTTGTACTTCCTGCCCGTGCCTGCCCCTTCCAGGTAATCTTCATACAGCCTGTATGCTTTGGTCACGTCAAGAAGCTTCCTGCGAAGCAAGTCCTCCTTTGCGGAATCCAGCTCCATGCAGTACTGATACAGCTCATCCGGAGATATGTCCGCTGAAATCATGAGACATATGGCATCATATACTGCCCTGGCCGCCTCTGTGGCTCGCAGACACTCACTATCCGGGTTTTCCCCCTCTACTGAAAGTTTATACAGGTTAAAATCTGACCAGTCATGGGTCATAAGCATGCGGACTGTCATGAAAGCCTGCTGATCCGTAAGCTGTTCCCTGTCCCTTTTGCCTTCCTTGAACGCAAAACGTTTGAAAGTATATACGTCCACGTCAAAAGTGCCGCCTACGGCATCGCAGACGGCCTTCTCTATGTCCAGAGTAAACCGGCTCTCACAGAATATGAGGGTGCGCATCCCGGCATCCTTATCTTCCATGACCGTTCTCTTAAGCTGTTCCAGCGCAGGCGCAAGGGCCACGCAGTTATACTGGCTTATCATAATGCCACAAGTATACTCCAATATGCTGTGTTTTTCAAGATTTAGCGGTGTTTATATGCCTTTAATCCGACTGCCTTCCAGGTATGTTCCTGTACGGCACAAAGATACAGTGAGACGTGGCAAGCGAGCTACACTCATCCCCTTGAAGGATGCTCTTGTTGCTGTAAAATTATGCAATTATGCAGTTTTTAGAGCATCTTATGCATCAAAACGGGCATCCGCTGTCTTACGGGTGCCCTTTCTGCTATGTATATTTCTGCTGTGCGGGTATGGATGGTTACTTCTGGACGGTGATGTCCTTGACGCGCTTGTTGAGCAGCGGGCAGAAGTAGTCTCCGGCGATGGCCTTCAGGGGAGTGAGTACGAAGTCCCTCTTCATGTACTCCGGATGAGGGATGGTGAGGTCTGCATCGCGGATGACTTCGTTGCCGTAGAAGATGATGTCTATGTCCAGGGTCCTGTCCCCCCACTTGACGGTGCGGGTGCGGCCGCACTCTGCTTCTATGCGGTTGAGCTCCGTGAGAAGCGTATGGGGCGTGAGGTATGTGGAGATCTCCACCGCTGCATTGAAGAACTTGTTCTTTGCTGCGTTTCCGTAGGGCTCTGTCTCCAGGTATGTGGAGCGGCGCTTTACGGATATGCCGCGGGTCGCAGAGAGCTTGCGGACGGCAAGGTCCAGATATGCCTTGCGGTCCCCGAGGCTGGAGCCTAGAGCGAGATATGCAGTGACGCGCTCAAACTGGCGAGTGACGCCCACGGTCTCAAAGGCTACACCCTTCATGGGTGCCTTGGGCTTTCCAACGGTGATGGTAAGGGTCTGGACAGCCGGAATTTTGTCCATGACTTCGTACGCGCACTCTGTGGCAAGCTTCTCCAGGAGATTGAACTTGTTGTTCTTTACGACATCCGTGATTATTCTGCTGACCACGGAGTAGCTCACGGCCATCTCTATTGCATCCGAGCGTGCGGCGTCCGTCATGTCATAGCCTATCTCCATGTCTATGACGAACGGCTGCGGGAAACGCTTTTCGTCATCGTTGACGCCGTGGCAGGCCTCTATCTTAAGACCCTTGATGAATACTGTATCCATATGCCTTCTCAATGCCCTCCGCATTTTCTTTCACGTCATGCACCCGCACAAACAGTATGCCCTGATGTGCGGCCCTTATGCTGGACTCCACCGTCTGGGGGAGCCTGTCCTCCACATTCCCTCCGAACAGCCTTTTGCGGCTGGTGCCAAGTAAGAGCGGATACCCCAGGGCCGAGAGCCTGTCATAATGCATCATAAGCTCTCTGTTCTGATCCATGGTCTTCGCAAACCCTATGCCGCCGTCCAGAAGGATTCTGTCCTTTTGAATGCCCGCCTCAAGGGCGGCATTGGCGCTTTCCTGCAGGAACGCCGGAACCTCTGTCCAAAGGTCCTGCACTTCCGTATGGGAATTGTGCATTATGCAGACCGCTGCATTGTGGTCCGCTATAACCTTTGCCATGCCGGCATCATGGGTCAAGCCCCAGATGTCATTTATCATGTCCGCCCCTGTCTCCAGGGCGGCCCTGGCGCTCTTTTCAAAGTAGGTGTCCACGGAAACGGGTACGTCAAACCGCTCCCGGATGCGCCTCAATGGCTCTTCAAAGCGGCGTATCTCCTCGTCCGCGGAAACCTCCGTATATCCCGGCCTCGTGCTCTGCGCCCCTATGTCTATGACAGCAGCGCCGTCCTTTATTGCCTTCTCCACAGCAAACAGAGCGTCATCTGCAGCCACTCTGCTGCCCTTCCAGAAACTGTCCGGCGTCAGGTTTATGATAGCCATTACATAGGTGTAGCCTTCGAATTTCCTGTCCCGTATAATCATATGTGAACCACTCTTCGTGCGTTATTTCCTGTCCTGAATCCCCCGGTTTAAGTGCGGTATGCCGCACTTAAGCAGCCTCTAAGGCATTAAGCCCTGGATTTTGCCGCCTGAAGGCCTCTTTGTATGAGGCGCCTTTATTACTGCTTTGCAAGCGTCATGCGCGCAAAGACCTCTTTGCGGGCCTCTTCCGGGAAGGAGCCTGCTGTGGCAACAGTTGTGGTCCTGGTGCACGGGCGCTTTACGCCGCGGCAGGTCATGCAGGTGTGCTCCGCTTCACAGACCACCATGACCCCTTTGGGGGCAAGGACGCGCATTATCTCATCCGCTATCTGCCGGGTCATGCGCTCCTGGATCTGCAGGCGCTTGGCAAAGACATCCACGCACCTGGCCAGCTTTGAAAGGCCCACCACCTTGCCGTCCGGGATGTATGCAATGCATACGGTGCCGAAGAATGGCATCATGTGGTGCTCACAGAGGGAAGAGAATGAGATTCCGCTCTCCACCACCATCCCGCCGGATGTGTCTTCAAAGGTGCGGGACAGGTGTTCTGTGGCATCCTGCCCAACGCCAGCCAGCATTTCCGCATATGCATCCGCCACGCGCCGGGGAGTGTCCTTGAGGCCCTCGCGGCTCCTGTCCTCACCGAGGGCGTCCAGAAGGTCCTCTATTGCTTTGATGACTTTTTCTCTGTCCATTTCCTGTCCAGCCATTTGAGTGCCTCCGGAAGAAAAGTAAATGAGCCGCAAACCACTGTAGTTGTCTCTGTGGAAGCATCCAGTGCCTCCGTAACCGTCTTGTAGCGGGTTACGTCCTTGAAATATCTTGAGCAGATTTCATATATCCGGTCTTCATCCATTGCCCTGGGGCTTGGCGGTGAAACCACGGACACTTTGGCCTTCTTGAAGCCGCTGAGATAGTCCAGGCAGTCTGTGGCGTTCTTGTCCCTGAGGCAGCCGTATATTATGCGGAGGCTCCCTCTTGTATCCCGCAGGTACTTTTCCAGGGTGTAAAAGGAGCTGGGATTGTGAGCCCCGTCCAGGACATAAAGCTTTCTGCCCAAATGGAATTCATCTATGCGCCCCGGGATGCACGCCTTCTCCAGGCCTGCCTTTATGACGTCCAGGCCTATGCAAAGCTCCCTTGCGGCCTGCATTGCGAGGAGTGCGTTGTACGCCTGCTCCTCCCCGTGCGCATGTATCAGGTACCATGTGTTCCCGCACTTGAAGCGCACCCCGTCCAGGCCCACGGCGTCTTTTATGTCGTAATACTTGACCGGACAGTTCATGTCCATATCCCAGGGGTCCAGGCCGAAGTACTCATAGACCTCTTCAAACTGGCTGTATTCCAGAATCCAGGGGCAATCCTTTATGATGCCCGCCTTGGCAGCCGTTATCTCCGGCAAGGTCTTGCCCAGGTACTCTGTGTGCTCATATGAGATGTCGGTTATGAGCGCCAGCCGCTTTTTGTGCACGGCGTTGGTGGCGTCATCCTTGCCTCCCATGCCGCACTCCAGAACGGCGTACTTGCAGCCCTGCTCCTTAAAGAGCAGTATGGCCGTGGCCGTCTCAACCTCAAACTGCGTTGCGTAGATGCCGTTGCTCTCCATGCAGGAAAGGACTTCCTGCATTACGGCCGTGAGGGTGTCTTCATCCGCAGGGGTGCAGTTTATCTGGAACATGTCCTCATATCTGTATACGAACGGGGTCATGAAAGTCCCTACGGACTTCCCGGCCTCCTTTAAAATGCTGGATAGGAATATGGCCGTGCTGCCCTTGCCGTTTGTGCCGGCTATATGCACAATCTTAAGCCTGTCATCCGGGGAGCCAAGGGCATCCAGAAGACGGCGCTCCGTCTCCGTGCCGAAGACCATTCCGGACTTTATGTACGGGGAAACCAATGGTGTCATGAAAGGTCTCCGTCTGTTTTGTCCGGGTCCGGATCCATTTCCAGGCTCTTTATGAATTTCTCCACGGAGTCCTCTTCATCCTGCTTCGAGGGCTCTATGGTTACGGGATGGTCCAGATCTTCTCCTGCATTATCCTCGAACAGCGATTTAAGAAGGTCCATAAGGCCTGTGTCATCCGGCTCATCCCCGAACTCTGTCTCTCCAGCGCCGCCTTCAAAGTCTATGCCGAGGGAATCGTCATCATCCTCATAGTACTCGAAGTCATCCGCATCATCCGCAGGCTTTGCCCTGCCCCTGCCCTTGCCCTTTCTTTTGGATCCGGGGGCGGATCTGGTGTATGACTTGTCACTGTCATCTGAATCCGCATCTGATGAGGGATCCATGCCGAAAAGCCTTACAAGAGCATCATATACGTCCTCTCCCAGGGCTTTGCGGATGTCTTCCAGGCTGGAAGAATCCAGCTCTGAGCCATCGCCGGGCTCGTACTCATCCCAGTTCTCCAGGTCTTCCTCACGGGGGGCGTATTTGTCATTGAAGAGCTTCTTTGCCTTGCGGGCGTACTTTTTGGCCTCTTTCTCGTTGTCCATGCTCTCATACTGGGATGAGAGGGCGTAATATGCGCCCAGAAGGAAAAGATTGGCGTCTTCATTTTCCTTTGCCTTGTCCCTGCAGCGCTGCGCTGCCTCGAGCATCTGGGAGACCACGTAGTCATCCTCTTCGGACATGTCCGGGCGGGTGTCGCTGAAGTCCGCCACCTTGTCCGCAAGGTCCTGGGTGTCATCCCCAAGAGTGTTGCTCATATAGCGGTACAGGAGAGCTATAAGCGCATTGAAGCCGGGATGCAGAAGGGAAAGGACATAGGACGTTGTTACGTTCTGCAGCGTGTTGCCCATGTCCGGGAGGCCCACTGTGTCCCCGCAGTATGCAGTGCCTATGGCCTGCAGATGGAACTCCTCCGCACGGTCCGCCTTGTACTCATCCGTGGCCTTGTCCTTGTCATACAGATCCGCTATGTCTGAAAGCTCGCATGCGATGTCTGAGACGTAGCAGACGGAGTTGTCCGTAACCCTTTCACAGGCGTCATAGAAGGTCATGGCCTTTATGTGGGAATCTATTGCTTTATCTGTATCGCCGTGCACCCTCTGCGCGCGGGCAAGCATTCTCCATGCCTCTGCAATCTCCGGAGTGTAGAACCCGGGATCATCCTCCGCAGCCTTGCCGAACACGTCCACGGCCCACTTAAGCTTTTCCAGGGCCTCATCTATGTCCTTCATCTGCGGCTCCGCAAACATGCTGGTGTAGCACTTCGCAAGGAGCGGGTTGTATATATCGCCCAGAGCGGCTATATCCTTCTTGTACTCCGCCTCTGCGCTGCGGAAGTAATCCATGCCTTCGTCATACTCCCCTGCGCTCCTGAAAATGGAGCCAAGCTTGTCATACATGAGCCCCGGGGGCACCAGAAACTCCCCGGGAAGGATGGATGCAAGCTCCTTGTACGCCTTCAGAGCGCGCAGCAGGAAGTCCTCCGACTCACCTACGTCATGACCGCCTTCTTCCTGCTTCACTTTTTCCGCGAAGTCCTCATATAACTCCGCGGTGTTCTGCAGGGACACTATCCTGTCCAGGTCATACATCATCTCAAACCTGTCCGCAGACTTCTCAAAGTACTCCCTAGCATGCTCCATGGAGCCCGACAGGGCATAATTTCTGGACAGCGTCCTGTACGTCTTTGCAAGCCTGTGGGCGGCCTCGCTCACCCTGGGCTCTGCGGCAACGCAGTTCTTGTATCTGTCCGCGGCGCAGAACAGCATGTCCTGCATCTCCTCGAACATGTTCCTGTATGAGTAATGCAGGCTGTACGTGGCATACGTGTCCCCCACGTACATGTCATACACGCCGCCGTATTCCCTTGAAAGGTCCTGTATAAGGGCTAAAGCCCTGTCCAGATACAGCTTCGTGGTCCTGGTGTTCTCCGCATCAAGGTCTATGTTCACAAGCATCATGTTGAGCTGGAACATGGCGTACCGGTTGTCCCCTTCCGCCTTCTTGAGAACATTGAGCTGCTTTTTGACGTCATCCCTGAGCCAGCCTGCGCCGCCGTATCTTCCTTTGCTCCTGGCGGCTAGCTGCGTCAAAGTGAAGTATGTGAGCGGGTACATCTTTGCTTTGCCGTATGAGGCGCTCCCCAGGCGGGCCAGCAGCTCCCTGGCCTCATAATCCGCGTCCAGAGGATACGAGCTGCCGTACAGATACAGAGGCTTGGGCATAAGGGGAAGCATCCTCATCTCAAGATACCTTATGGCTCCCAGGAATTCAATATATGTGGCATACCGCCACTCACTCATTCCGCGGGAACGGCATCTCCTGAGAGCCGTGTATGCCTTCACACAGTCTCCCTGCAAAAACAGCGTGTACCCTATCCTGTAATCATCCGAAATGACCCCTGCCCTGCGAAGGGCGGAGTTCATGGTCATGACCTCGGATATGACGTTCTCCCTTGACTCCAGAGCGGCCCTGGCCACAAGGCGCCCCCTGTCCGCGGCCACGTATTCCTTAAGGTACTCCGCGTCATTTTTGCGGGATTCATACTGGTCCCTCAAGTCTTCATACTTCTTCTGGGCCTCCGCGCACTCATCCATGGCCTTGGCGTTCTCCTCATTGGCCCTGTACAGCGCTGTGCCGCTTGCGTCCACGGTCTCAAGCTGCTCGCCGCATATGCTTACCCTGCCGTTATAACACGTGGAGGCTATCTTAAGTCCCCCGAGCTCCGTTTCGGCGCAGATGTCATAATACAGCTGGAGCTTTAATGCATCCAGGGAAGTGAACGCTTCCAGGGACCTCTTGTCCTTCATCCTGGCGCGGACCTGCTTCCCTATGACCTCATCTGCCACATATGACGTTATGGAATCCCCATCGGACTCCCTGTATATGCGCACCTGGTCCTCCAGACACATATAATCCTTCTTAAGCGGCCTGGAGGATATGATTACATACGTCCAGTCTGCCAGGCACATATCCATTGCCTTGATGTCCGTTATGTCCCTGTAATTCACAACGGTCTCATAATGGTAATGCCTGTCTATAAGCCCCGTGATTTCCTTCACGAAGCCCTTGATATCTTCCAGCTCTTCATCCGTGACATGCGCTGCTATATAAAGATTGCTAAACTTGCTCATACATCCCTCTTCTGCTGCCCTATAACTTTACCATATCCGGGGCGGAAAGTCAACGAGCGCGCACCCCTAAACGCATCACATATAACGCTCTGAACGCGTATAACCCTCTTGTTTTGCAAATACAGCGGACTTCCGCAGGGAGTCACGCATCCCATCCAGCTCACCTTGTGCCTCACTCCGGCCCGCCTGCCGGACCGCAGGCCCAGAGCAGGGCCCATACAGGCCCCTGTCCATAATCCCTGCGAAAATTCACTGCCCCTGCGTGGGAAATTAAAAGGCGGCCGGGCACAAAGCCTCGCCGCCTTTCATCTCATGTGCTGCATGCTGCCGCATCGCACGGCAGCCGCCTGAGGCCTTTAAGCCGCGCTGACAACGGCAGATACAATGGCTGCCACTGCATCTCCTTCCTCTTCCACCGTTTTGCCTATCTGGGTGAGATAGTTCATGGGGTTGTTGAGATAGAGCTGGTCCAAGTTGAACGCACCGGAAAGGGCTTCCACGAGCTCCGGGTTTCCGTCTGCCCCGTATACCCAGTATATGATCTGGAACACGAACAGTGCGATAACAGTCATGATGCCGGCAAGGAGCACGGCACCCACAACCCTGTTGATTATCTTGACCGGAAGGAACTTGATCTCAAGGATGTTCTTGAGAATCCTCACGATCAGGATGCGTATGAGCGTCACGATGATGAAAAGGACTATGTAATAAACTATGACTTCAAGGTGTATGGTTTCAAGGAAAGCGGTCCCAGCCCACAGCGAAGCAAATTTGTCAAGAAGGTCCCCTATGAAAGGTATGCCGAGGATAAGGCCGCCGAGGCAATAGCATGCGAAGACGGAGATTATGATTCCAAATATGCCGCTTGTAAAGAACTTGAGGACTCTTCCGCAGCCAGCTATAGCACCTATTGCCGCAAACACAACAAGAAACGCAAGCGCTATCCAATCCGCGTTAGACAAAATCCAAATCCTCCGTAATTTCTTTATTCCTGCCCTCCGGCAGGCGCCGCCCGCCAGGCGGTCTGCCCGCTTCCCGCGGGCTCTTCTGTGATATGCCCTCTCCGGGGCTCTTCTGCCCGCTGCCATGCGGGCCTTGTGTGAATATATATCTTAAACGCCCTCCGGTCCCGGCTTATCCTCTCTCCGCGGGCCGCAGGGCAGGTATGATCCCTTTGACGGGTGTTATAATAACACGTAAAAACAAGCTTTTCAAGCGTTTCGCACGCTTTTGACAAAAGTGTCAAAAATTGTCTCACCTGCCGCGAAAATATCCCCGCTCCTTTGCCGGCATGCCAAAACCAGCAACATATGAGCATTCCCCGGGCATTCTGCCATACCGCACACAGCCCCGGACAAGGGTCCGGCAGGGGCGGACAAGGGTCCGTGCAGAGGCGGACACAAGGGTCCGGGCAGGGGCCGGCGGCCCTCCTGCGGTCCAAAAAGGGCCTGCAGAACTTATAAAGGCGCCCCGTGAGATATGCGGAACGCCCTTTTGTTATCCTGTTACAGTCAGCTCCCCTGCGGCAAGGCCTGTTAGAATGAGGCCAGGGATGATGAACCAGACGCCTGCCCGCACCGGATGCTGTGTCCACACCCCATTCCGGCTGAACTTCTCACGCCTCACAAAAAAGATGATGCTCACCGTAATCATTGCCGTGCCGGCCGGGAGCACAATTATTGCCGGTATGCCGTATCCGGTCATGGTGCCTCTGTCTGCTTCCGCGGCTCCTTTATGTGCCGCTTCTGCAAGAATCATACGATACTTGCCTATTTTGCCGTGCAGGCGCCCTTCTCCAGGCCATACGGTTTTAGCGAACTTTAAAAACGCCCCGTTGCACAAACGGGACGCCTTGTATTGCCATATTTGGATTTTGGCTGGGCCCTTAAAGGGCCCGCATGGATTAAAGAAGCGGCGAGATGAGACGGCAGAAGTCCGTGTACATCTTGTCTCCCACGCTGTGCTCCTCTATGTCCGCAACCTGGTTTGCGCGGAATATCTCCATGAAGTCTGCCTCAGCATCCTTCATGCACCCGGGGTCATTGGTATATACGCCGTTGTCCAGCTCTTCATAGAAGGCACGCATATCCAGATTTGTGGAGCCTACGGTCATGGCGTTCTCTGTGAGCATAACCTTCATGTGCACAAAAGCGCCGTCCATGTAGTACACTCTGGCGCCGGCCTTTATGACCTTCTCCGCATGGAACTTGGAGACCCTGTGTATGTATGCATAATCCGGAACGGAAGGAAGCACGATGCGCACGTCCACTCCGGCCTGGGCCTTCTCTATGATTCTGTCCAGGAATGCCTCATCCGGAAGAAGGTACGGTGAAGACATCCACAGACGCTCATGGGCGCCGGTTATGAGGGACAGGTATACTCCCCTGCAGAGGTCTGCCTCCAGCTCCGGACCGCCTGCATACGGCATTACGTATGAACTGCTCTCATACGTGTCATACTTGCGGAGATACTCATTGAAGTCCAGGGCCCTGCCTGTGGCTATCTCCCACTGCCTCATGAAGCAGGTGGAAAGGCCGTCCACGGCCTCGCCCTCAAAGCGGACGCCGGCATCCTTCCAGTAACCTTCCATGACGTTCCTGTTTACGCAGTTGTCCGTTAAGTTGCAGCCTGCCACGAAGGCCGTCTTGCCGTCCACGACCACAATCTTTCTGTGATCCCTGTAATTCAAGCCGAAGTTTGCGACCGAGAACATCTTGTTGAAGACCTCAAACTCCACTCCTGTGGCCTTTATGCGCTTTATGGTGTCTGACTTCAGCGTTCCGGCCGTTCCCTGGTCATCATACAGGAAACGCACCTTGACGCCCCTGGAGCATATGTCATCAAAGACCTTTATGAGCTCTTCCAGAAGGGTCCCGTCCGAGACCATGAAATACTCCATGAAGACGAAGTCATGCGCCTTGGAGATGGTGTCCACAATCTCTCCGAACACAACGCTGCCTTCACTGTAGTACTTTATCTTCGTGTTCTGGTACGGAACAAACCCTGAGGCATTGTTCACGTATGTAATGTCATTGGAAACCGCAGGGCTTGCGTCCTTGAGGTCGAAGGAGGCAGCGCAGCAGTCCGTGCGCTGGCGGATCTCCCTGAGCTTCTTCCTCTGGCCGCTGTAGCAGACGCGCCTGTCCGCCATGAAGTACACGATGAACGCGCAGCCGCAGGAGCAGATGAATACTATCAGCCAGCTTATGCGGCACTGGGCATCCTTCTCAAAGAACATGGCGCAGATGCACACAACAGCATTGATTGCCAGGCAGGAATAGAAGAAAACCGGGAAATATACACACAGCGTAATATAAATGAGCGCCCAGATTGCAATCTGGAAAGCAAGGAACATACTTGTCCCTGCTCCCTTCCATCCTGTGCGCTTGTCCACCCAGATTTTCTTGATGGGCAGGGGCTTTGCCACCTGCTGCATCCCATCATAACTTTCGACTTTTTCCATAAAACCATCCCACATAACTGCCGCAACCCTTTCGCATTGCAGCCGGGAGCTGTGCGCTGGAAACATACCGCATGCATCTAAAGCCTAAAAGGGCGCACTCTCCCCTTACCATATCTTCAAAGTACCTGGAATTATAATTATAGTTATCAGAAAATGCAAGATTTATTCACGCAATCAGCTGAAATTCTGGCATGAAATTACAAATCCCGGTACGAAATGCAAAATCCGGCATACCAAACGCAGAAATTTCTGCAAACAAAAAAGACGGCCCCCTCAAGCCGCCTTCCCATCTTTTCACAAACAAAAGCACAAACGTTCATATATGTTGCAGAATTATACTGCCGGACTCTTCCCCTGCGGCCTTTCACAAGCCGTTTCCGGGCTCTCCATCCGCATATTCCGCCGGAGCTGATTCTCACTCCGTCTCCGGAGAAGTATCTGTGTCCTCCGGTGTCTCAGTCCCATCCGGAGTCCGGTCATCCGGGGCATCTTCATCATCCGGAAGATCCATCTCATCCTCATCCAGGATATCCGTGTCCGTCTCAATCCAGAGGTCTCCCTGTCCTCCTTTCTCCAGGGCATCCGCAGAATCCGGCTTTGCTGCAGTCTGCTCTTCCGCAGCAGCCTCTGCTTCAGGCTCTGCCGCGCGTTTATTGGCAAACGGGGTATAGAAATGGAAGACCTCATACACTACGGCCTTTGGTCTCTCCGGCTGTTCCTCCACGGGGCCTTCTGCCGCAGCAGCTTCCGCAGGCACACTCCCTTCCGCAGGATGTTCTGCGGGAGGCTCTGCCTGCTCTTCCACAGCAGCCTCTGCATCTGCATCCTCCACCGGGACAGGTTCTGCTGCAGGAGTTTCATCCTGCTCTGCCGCTTCATGTGACTCTGCATCTGCGCCTTCTGCGCGGACCTCTGGTGCCTCCCCTTCTGCCGGAGCCGCATCTGCAGGCACTTCTTCCACAGGAACTTCACATGAAGGCATGTCATCCACAGGACTTTCCGCTTGCGGCATATCCTCTGCAGGGGTCTTAAGGACAGGCTCTGCAGGAGCCTTAGATGCAGTCTCTGCAGACACTTCCTCTGCACTGCCTTCCGGTGCGGAAACAGGGCTGGAGTCTTTATAAGTCCCCTCTGAGGGCTCCTCTGCTGTCTCTGCGGCAGGCTTATCATCTGCGGGCACGGCGGTAGCAGGCTCCGGGACAGTCTCATCTGTGAGGTCTGCTGCGGGCACAGTGGCCGCAGACTCCGGAACTGGCTCGTCTGCGGGCAGATTGTCTGCCGTCATCATGGATTCCGGCTCTGCCTCCGGAGCAGCTTCTGCGGGCGCATCCACGGATACCGGCTCTGAGACGGCATACTCATGCATGTAATCCTCCAGGCCGTCATCCTCTTCTTCATGGTGCACAAGGGCTGCGGGCAAAGGTGTGGGCTCGTCTGCGTATTCATCTTCCGCCCCGTCTCCTTCCGGAACGGGCGCAGAAGGGATGGGCTTGTCCATGCCTGCCATGCTGTACAGTTCATTGTAGAAACCGGGGTTGAGGTCATCCGGGGGTATGAGCATGGAGTCCTGGATGTCTGCAGTGTCTTCCAGGCTGTCTTTTCCTCCGTCTGTGATGCTCTCTTCCTTCTCTTCAAGGGCAAGGGATGAGTCCACGGTGTAGCCTATGTTCTCGTACTGCGCCGTGGCATAGAGGGCCTCCCATGCGGGCTCTTCCAGAGATGACTCAAAGTCTTCGTTGAGGCTGTCCATGAGCATCTCGTACAGGGTGCGCCTGTTCTTTTTGAGCTTGACAACCGAGTTGACAAGCATGAAAACGGCCATTGCTACCACATATACACATATTACGGTGCCTATGACACGGACTACGGTGACTGCTGTGGCGCTGTCTGAGAACCTTGTGAGGAAGGTCATGAGGAGCGTTAAGACAGAGACCATGGCATCCGCCATGTTTATGTTTCTGATCGCGTGGGTCACCTTGTCATGACGGCCTCTCGTGTATATGAGGTTGGACACGGCAAGGACCACTTTTATGACTGCATATACGCCTGTTACTACGGATATGAGGATATGGTGGCGGAAGCCGAAGTCATCCTGCGAGAGAAGCTCCCATAAAAGGAATGTCAGGGCCACGGTGAAGACAAGCAGCATAATGGCCGCCATCTGGTACACGCGCAGCTGAGCGTTCTCACGGCTGGTGTCATCAAAGTGCCTGGTGACCGTGAGAGCCCTTGTGGATATGCTGGAGCGCATGATGATGAGCATCAGGTAGTATATGAACAGGGAGATGCACCACCACTCCATGTACATGAAGCCGTACACGGCGTTGAATACTGCGAATCCGAGGTTTATGATCATGGAAAGGATGGTCGTGCATATGGTGCGGAAGTCATAGTTCATCACGAACTTGTTGGCATACTTGCGGCCCTCGGACCACTTCTCCAGCCTGGGCCAGTTTCTCATGATTATCACTATTATGGCATACGTCCCGTACCCTAAGAAAAAGATGGCAATGAACAGGCATATGAGCCCTGCCGCAGGGGCCTCGGCGAGGAAGCAGAACAAGGAATACAGTCCCATGGCAATGAAAACCAGCACTATCATGCAGGTAGTGTAGAAATCCGGCCTGGTTATCTTTGTAAACAGCTTCCTTATAAGGTTCATGCCGCCAGTTGCTCCCTCTTTTCCCTTCCCGGCGTCTGTGCCGGAAGGGGCATGCACGCATGCGCGTGCCGCTTGCAACAGAATAACAAAACATACGTTGTTTTGCAAGACCTGCGGTTTCTTTTACACAAAAATATCTGACTCGGCGTTTATTCTGCGGCGTTCCGCGGCCGCAAAAAGGCCGGGGCGTGTTCACGGGCGGCAATGCAGGGCACAATGCAAATCATGACATATATCGGCTCTTATACACGTCAAACCGTTGACATTTTTTCAGTTTTTCGTGTAATATTTAAGCCGTGGAAAATGTTGTGCTGTCTGACGTCCCCGAAAGGGACCGCATACTGAAGTCCGGACTTAACCGGGCTATGAAAGTGCTGACCGTAATCCTTCTGGTTTGCGGTTTTTTGTCCACTCTCACAGTCTCAGACTACTACATCTTCAACCGTTTCGGCGAGTTCTTCAAATCGTTCATCATAAGCCAGTGGGTCAAGAAATGCGCATACGTGCTGTTCCCAATGGCTGTTTTTTTGAACAGGCGCTCCGCGGCGGACGTGGCCAAGTACTTCCTGCCCATATTCATTGTCATATCGGCCCTTTTGTACGGCGATTTCTTCTCTGTCACCATGATGACGGAGGATGCCTCCGCCGCCACAATGATTTACGCCGGCATAAACGAGTTCATACCCCAGTGGGGTGTCCGTGCGCTGTTCTACATAGAGAACGGCATAATGGCAATCCTCTGCGTATGCCTTTTCATCCGGGACGGATACAGGATTTATCCCAGGTCCTTCATAATGGCGCCCGTAACGATGATCCTCGTAATGCCTCTCAATATCTTTGAGAACTTTTACGATGCCTCATCCATCCCTGCGGACAGCTTTTTAAACTTCGGCAGCTTCACCCTGTGGCATTTCCTGGCTGTTGTATTTCTTGCAGGGCTCACGATAGGCCTGTACTATCTTTTAAGGCACGCAAGCACGAAGGACAAATGGGACGCCCTCAGATACATTTCCCTCGTGATGGTGCTGCAGTACTGCAGCCGCAACTCCATGCTCATGGGAGACGGCTATAACGTATACAACACCATCTTCACTGCCCTGCCGCTCTATATCTGCAACATAGGCGTCTTCATAGCCCTGATATCCGTATTCACAAAGAACAGGGTCTTCCTGTCCATGTCCTTTTTCGTCCACGCGGCCGGAGCCCTGTCCATGTTCGTGTACTTCGGCCGTCCCGAGATGTCCAACTACGGCATATTCTGCAGCTACACCACAACCTACCTCGTTGTGACCCACGCCTGGCTCTTTGCCGTCTGTGTGCTTCCCACAGCCCTCGGCCTCTACAAGTGGCGCCCGAAGGATGCCATAATACCTATTATCTACTACTTCGTGTTCATAGTTCTGGCCACAGTGGTAAGCGGCGTGATAACCTCGTACTCCATGACATTGAGCTACAACGGCATCTATCTCACCGAGGACGAGCTCATAGTGCCCAACTACTCCTTCACGCAGATAGACCCCCTGCCCATCTACAACCCGCCAAACATACCGTTCACCATATGGAAGTACGAGTTCAACCTGTTCTACCTTATCTTCCTTTTCATTGACTACATCATAATCTTCTATGCCTTCAACGGGTGTTACCACATCTTCCTGAAATGCCACACCCGCTTCATCCACCGCAAGGGCACCTTCATGAACCCGGCGCCTGACGCCCCCGAGGATGAGATCCCTGAGGACACAGCCGAGATCTTTACGGAAGACACAGAAAACACCGCGTAACAACACCACATAACACATCCAGGGCAGCCGGACGGCTGCCTTTTCTGATGCCATGATTCTGCCTGGACTCAAATGCTGCAAGCCGCAATGACAGAATCCAGTCTGTTCGGCCGTTTCCCAGAGACATAAGAGAATTCTATAGCATGACACAATTAGCAGTTATGTATATTTATGCACTATTTATACATAATTATACAATATAATATGTCCATACAGCCCGCCATACCTGCCAATGTGAAAACTATGTGATAATATTTGTAAAATGTATATATATGTACATTTTTGATTTGATTTAAAGTCCAAACAAATGTTCATTCTCTGTTTATATAAATGTATAATTATACAATAGCAGGCGTTAATGCATAAAACACCGGCCGTTCATGCCTGGGACAAACAAAAAGCAGGCCGGGCTGGTCTGCTGGTTTGGGCGCTGGTTTTGGGTAACGGTCAGGATGCGGGAGACTTTTCGGCGGCTATGCAGGCAGGGCATTTGACGGAGAACTCGATTGTGGCCGAGTAGATCTCGAAGCCGCCAAGGTCCTCTTCTCCGAGCATGAAGGAGACCTTGTCCTCGAAGACATCATAGATGCGGCCGCAGCATACGCACCTGGCGTGGGCATGAGGCTTTATGTTGGCGTCATAGCGGGTTTCGCCGTCAGAGAGGGTTATTCTCTGGGCGGAGCCTTCCTCCGCAAACAGGTTGAGATCCCTGTAGACTGTGGCGCGGCTTATAGCGGGGTCCTGCTCCTGCACTATCTCAAGAAGCTCCGTGGCCGTAGGATGTCCCGCGGATTTGAGGGCCTCCATTATGATTTTCTTCTGTATGGTGTTCCTGTGGGTCATTGCGTTGCCTTAGATGTGGAGAGGCTGGTTGTCCCCGCATACATGCGTATGGAGTCCGCTATGTTCTTAAGATGGCCGCCTATGCGCTCCAGGTTGATTGTGAGCTCCAGGTATATGGCGCCGGCCTCAGGGGTGCAGCGGCTCTCGGATGTGCGCCGCAGATGGCTTTCGCGCATCTGGTCGCTCATTTTGTCTATGTCCTTTTCAACGAACTCTGCGTTGGCAAGATAGCTTACGTCTATCCCGCCGAAGGCTTTCTCAGCGTAGTTGTAGAGGCGCGAGATGAGAGTATCCATCTCCCTCACTTCAGCCCAGGCGTGCTCAGAGAAGTCAATGTCCCCTTCCGCCATCTTTTCCGCATAGTTGGCTATGTTCTCCGAATAGTCCCCTATGCGCCCTAAATCTGAGGCCACGTGGTAGAACGATGAGACCTTGTTCTCGTCCACTTCGGACAGCTCGCTTAATGACAGCTTCACAAGGAATCTGGTGAGATAGTCACAGGTATCCTCCAGTTTCTGCTTGTCCGCAAGGAACTTGTCCTTCTCGGATACGTTGCGGCTGGTGAGCATGTCAAGGGCAAGCTTGTAGTTGCTGTAGGTGTCATCCATTACGTGGCAGAACTCTTTCCTGGTCTGCCCTACCGCAATTGCAGGCGTCTTGAGGATACGGGGGTCCAGAGGCTCTTTGGTCTCCTCCCCTCCCTTGCCTTTCTTCTCACGCACAATAATGCAGGCAAGCTTGACAAGATATTTTGTAAACGGCGCAAGGATAAGGGTTGTGAGGACGTTGAAGCACATATGGAAGATGGCTATCTCCCACGAAACGATGCCTATTCCATTGTCCAGCCAGGCTGACACATATTTGCATGTAAAGGCCAGCACAATCATGAAGATGACTGACCCTATTATGTTGAACATCAGGTGCACCATGGCCGTGCGCCTTGCGTTCACGCTGGTGCCTATGGATGACAGCATGGCCGTTACCGTCGTCCCTACGTTTGTGCCCAGGATTATGAACATGGCCATGGGGAACGATATGAGGTCCGCCGAGGCCAGCGATATCACTATTGCGGTTACAGCCGCCGAAGACTGCACAAGGCCTGTTATGAGCGCACCAAGAAGGAACAGCACAATGATTTCCCACGTGAGGGTGTCCTTGCCGTATCCTATGGAGACGAACAGGCTCTGTATGGCCTTGGAGACGTTTGTGGTGTCATCCTTTATAAGGGATGCCATGGACGTGGACATGGTGTTCATGCCCACGAATATGAGGCCCAGGCCCTCCAGTATAACCCCGACGCGTTTGACCTTCTCATTCTTGGAAATCATGGTCATGAGGGCGCCCACAAACGCAATGAATGCGAAAATGGAGGTTATCTCAAGGGTGCCTCCTGTCGTGGATATAGCGGTTATGAACGCAGTGATGGTCGTGCCTATGTTCGCGCCCATTATAAGCGAAGTGGCCTGCGCCAGCGTCATGAGGCCTACGTTTACGAAGCCCACTATCATGACGGTTGTGGCGGATGAACTGGTGACTATGGCCGTGACGGCAGCTCCCGTCACAATGCCTAAGGCCCTGTTCTTTGTGGCCTTGCCCATGAGTCTGCGTATAGGCTTGCCGGCGGCCTTCTCGAGGCCGGAGCCCATCATGTTCATGCCGATTATGAATGCCGCAACGCCTCCGAGCATAAGCAGGAGGTTGTTGATAATGGTCAGAACGTCTTCGACATTCAGACTAACGCTTTCCGCGGCATCTAAGAGTGATAGCGCCATATACGTCTCACTGGATCATATTGCGTCCCCTTCTTTTAGGGGCGCTCTATCATTGTAACAGTTACAAGGTTATAATGTCAAACACTTTTATAAGCACTGTTAAGCACTGTCCACCCGCCCGCATACGCAGCTTTCACGTCCGCTGTCCTTAAAAGTGCAGCATATGTGCCGTTTTACGTCCTGCAGGCCTCCGGCCGCCCTGCCATGCCCGGATTGTCCCGGCAGTAATTTCACAATGCGGAAGGGCCAAAAAAACACTTATACTGTTTATGTGTCTTCCTTTTCCCGCATGCAGGCCGTGCTCCCCTCACGCGCATTCATTCATTTGCTTTTTTGCGGCACATGTATTACAATTCCCTCATGCGGGTGCCCTGTCTGCGGGCATCCAGGCAGAAACATAAAGGATATGCAGCAATGTACAACATAGTTCTCGTAGAGCCGGAGATCCCTCAGAACACCGGCAACATAGTGCGCACATGCGTGGCCACAGGCTGCTCCCTGCACCTGGTGCGCCCCTTAGGGTTCTCCACGGATGACAGGTATCTCAAAAGGGCCGGCCTGGATTACTGGTCCGAGGCCAGGATAGCGTATTATGACTCCTTTGAAGAGCTCCGGAAAAAGTTCCCGGACGGGACATTCTGGTACTTCACAACAAAGGGCCTCAGGGTGTACTCCGAGGCACCTTTCCAGAACGGGGACTTCCTGGTCTTCGGCAAGGAGACAAAAGGGCTGCCGGAGGATCTTTTGAAGGCCAACAGGGAGCAGTGCCTGCGCATTCCCATGGTAGGTGATACAAGAAGCCTCAACCTGTCCAACTCCGTGGCCATTGCAGTATATGAGGCCTTAAGGCAGCAGGGATTTAAGGACTTCAGACTCCAGGGGCAGCTGCATGAATCCACATGGGACTGAAACAGACCTGAACAAAGCGGTATGCAAAGATTTTCCGCAGGCTGCGGGATAACAGGCATAATTACGATATATGTTGCGTAAAATGCGTTAATAAAGCACCACTTAGGCAAATTTGCCTTTACAATTACGGCAGGATAGATTATAATTCCCGTATGACACTGGACAGGGTGATTGTTGCAAGCTCCAACGCGGGCAAGATCAAAGAGATAAGGGAAATATTCTCAGGGACTGAGGTCATAAGCATGAAGGACCTCGGCTTTGACGAAGACATCCCGGAAACGGGCAGGACGTTCAAGGAGAACGCATACATAAAGGCCAGCACCGTATGCAAAAAGTACGGCATGCCTACCCTTGCGGATGACTCCGGCCTGTGCGTGAACTCTCTGGACGGGGCTCCTGGCATATACTCCGCAAGGTTTTCCGGCGAGGGTCCTGCGGAGAACAGAAAGCTTCTTTTGAAGAGAATGAAGGACCTTACGGACAGGAAGGCATACTTTGAGTGCAGCGTGTGCCTCTGCCTTCCGGACGGAAAGACATATTACGGCGTGGGACGCACATACGGCCGCATTCTGTACGAAGAGATCGGCACGAACGGCTTCGGCTATGACTCCCTCTTCTGGTCCCAGGACCTTAACAAGAGCTTCGGCCTCGCTGCGGATGAGGAGAAGAACTCCGTCTCCCACAGGGCAAGGGCACTGCAGGACCTGGCGGACACGCTGCAGAGGCTTTAAGGCCTGCAGGCCTCAAAAGGCAGCAGAAGGCTGCATATCACTCTGCCAACGCCTGCCGGGACGGCAGCATGCTTCCCGGGAGAAGGCCGCATAAAGCGTTTTTGGTGAACATATGACGACTTGCTTGATCCTTTCCGACACCCACGGGTACAGGAAGGGCATGGAAAGGCTGGATATTGTATTGTCCGAAGCGGACATGATTGTGCATCTGGGGGACACGTCTGCAGACGGGACGTACATCATGCAGAAGTATCCCGGAAAGAAGGTGTATCTTGTAAACGGCAACTGTGACGGGGAGAAGCTCGGCGAGAATGAGCTTGTCATTGAGATAGAGGGCGTGAGGATATTCGCCACTCACGGACACCTGTACTCCGCCAGAAGCGGGCCGTTCAAGATGATAGACAGGGCCAAGGAGCTGGGATGCTCCGCACTCATGTACGGGCATACGCACAGGGCGCAGGATGAGGAGATTGAAGGCATAGAGGTCTTCAACCCCGGAACCTTGAGCCGCACAGCGGCAGACCCCAGCTACGGATATCTTGTGGTGAACAGGGACAAGGCCGTCTTCAAGGTTGTTTACGTATAATTTGAGGAAAGTATGAAATTCAAACACGCGTGCCACGTTCTTGTGGACAACTTCTCGCTGATATACAAACAGCTCCTGTTCCGGGTCATCATATGGGTGATCTTCGGCGTCCTGTACTACTTCTGCATATACCCTGCAGTCCTGAAGATACTTAACTCGGACGCCCTCTCGGATATCATCCAGTACGTGAAGGACATATTCAATGCCATCTTCTCCGGAGACATATCCGGCATGCCTGACATTGTGGAGGCCATAAAGACATCCTTTGCGGACTTTATGGAGATTCTGAGCGGCTCCGTGGGAAGCCTCATCGAGACAGTTGTCCTTGTTGCCGTTGTGCACCTTGTGTCCAAGTGGGTGACAACCCTCTGCAACTACGGCGCCGCACAGTGCATAAGCGACAGGATGTCCATGCGCGCAGATGACCACTTCTTCGCCACCACCATCCGCTGCTTCCGCAAGTCTGCCATATACGGCCTCATATACGTGCCCCTTTCATTCATATATGAGATACTCGTTTCGGCCGTAATGTTCGCCCTTCTGTACGTGCTTGTAGTGAACAGCATCCTTCCGTTCATGCTTGCAGTCTTCATCTTCACAGCCGTCCTGGTATTCGCCATAGCCGTGCAGATGACCTTTGCTTCAGACTGGATCCCCGCCTTAACGCGCGGCACCATGAACCAGCGCGAAGCCATCAAATACACGTTCCACAGAAAGAACAAGCACACCATGAACGTGCTTGCCAACTATGTAGTCATCGTGCTGCTCATATTCAGCATCAACGTCTTAGCCGCCATCTCAACCCTGGGCGTAGGCCTCCTTATCACCGTCCCTGCAAGCTACGTGCTTCTGCTCTCCTTCCAGATGGTCACATACCATGACCGTGAGCGCATAACATACTCCATAGGCCCGGACTCCATGGTAGAATACAAAACGGAGCACGTTCCCACCAAGGAAGAGTTCTTCCGCGGCGAGGAAGATCACCCCGAGGACCACACCAGATAATGCAAAATACCTGACACATGATTAGTTAAAGGCCCTGCCGCATTGGCAGAGCCTTTTGTATTATGTGGTATATAGTGCG
>JAJPYR010000063.1 GCA_021204825.1 Clostridia bacterium
GTGACATAGCATAAGTATGACGTAATTATGATAAACTGGTAAACTTGTTTTCATCACAATGTTGTGATACAATGGGTTCAGAGGTTAGGAAGACATGGACAAGAAGGGCAAAAGGATTATAGGCGGGATTACGCTGGGCGTGTATGTGCTGCTGCTTGCAGACTTCGTGGTGTCCCTCTGCAGGGCCTTTGCGCAAGGGACGGAAGACGGCGTGATTATGGCCTCGTATGTCTTTGTGCCCTTCATTATCTTCGCAGTTATAACCGCTGCCCAGGCCGTCCTGTTCTTCGGCACCTTCAAGATTACGCCTGTAGTGCATGATATCATCGCTCTTGCCAAGTGCATCATAGTGCTCCTTTGCATCCTGCTCTTCGGGTTCACTGTCCTCCGCTCATCCTGGTACAGCATAGACGGCATAACGGCATGGAACTCTCTCTCCTGCCCTGTGTATGCCACCATACTGGTGTCAGTGTACATAGCCCTCACCTTCATCTGTGCAGCATGTGAGATCATATACATCATGAGGGACAACATGGAGCAGAACATCCTGCAGAAGCACCTGGATGAGGCCAGGGCGAAACAGCAGAAAGAAGCACCAGGTGAACTGGATGAAATCACATCAGGCGAAAGAGATGTATGCGTAGACACAACAACTCATACTGGTACAGATGCAGATTCAGATGCGCCCTCTTCTTCGGAGGAAGATCCTGCAGATACAGACAAGGAATGAAGCCCACACCAGAACAATATAATGGGCGGCAAAAAATGCTTTAGAAAAGGGATATGCGCATGCGTATCCCTTCCTTTGTGCTCTTAAGCTGGACCCGTGAGGAAGGCCTGCTGTCAGGCCTTGGCAGGAATAGTTGCCAGGAAGTCCATGGCGACGCGGATGGTGTCATCCATGTCCAGGTACTTGTACTGGCCCAGGCGCCCTCCGAAGATAACCTTGGGGTCCTGGGAGGCAAGGGACTGGTATTTGGAGTACAGAGCGTTGTTCTTGTCATCGTTTACGGGATAGTACGGCTCATCACCGGGCTTCCAGACGGTGGAGTACTCTCTGGAGATGACGGTCTTGGGCTGCTTGCCGAACTCAAAGTGCTTGTGCTCTATAACCCTCGTGTACGGCACTTCACGGCCGGTGTAGTTTATTACTGCATTGCCCTGGTAGTTGTCCGTATCCAGGACCTCGGTCTCAAAGTATACCGTGCGGTACTCAAGGTTGCCAAAGATGTAGCCGTAATATGCGTCTATGGCCCCTGTGTAGATTACGTGGTCTGCTTTTGCAAGCCAGGCGTCTTTGCCTTCATTGAAGTCCACACCGGTGCGGACCTCCGTGCCCTCCAGCATCTTCTGGATTATGGCTGTATAGCCCCCTTCCGGAATGCCCTGGTAACGGTCATTGAAGTAGTTGTTGTCAAAGGTGAACCGGACGGGAAGGCGCTTTATGATAAAAGGCGGCAGCTCTGTGCAGTCCCTTCCCCACTGCTTCTCCGTGTATCCCTTTACAAGCTTCTCATAGAGGGTGCGGCCAACGAGATTGATTGCCTGCTCTTCGAGGTTTTGGGGATTGGCGGTGTACTCGGAGCCTATCTCGGACTCTATGCGCGCCTTTGCTTCCTGCGGGGTGAAGACATCCGGCCAGACCTTGGTGAAGGTGTTCATGTTGAACGGCATATTGTAGCACTCGTTTTTGTAGCGTGCCACAGGGGCGTTTATGTAGTTGTTGAATGCAGCGAAGGAGTTTATGTAATCCCAGACCTCTTTGTCTGAGGTATGGAAGATGTGGGCTCCGTACTTGTGCACGTTAATGCCCTCTATGCTCTCCGTATAGATGTTGCCCCCTATATGATCCCTCTTCTCCAGGACAAGGCACTTGTATCCTTTCTTCTTAAGCTCATACGCACACATGGAGCCGTACAGTCCGCTGCCTGCTATAATGTAATCATATTCAGCCATTTTCTTATTCCTCCGGACACCGGATATAATATCACAGGGTGTGGGGAAAATCAAGCCCTGTACCTTTCATATATGGCCATATCCGGCATATATGTCGTATGAATTCGTTAAGATCCGTCCTTTACTCTGTGCGTGCTCTCCCTGTCCTGTCCCGTCCAGAACGGATACAGGTCCGGAAGGGGCATGCATCCATTCTTTATATGCAGTGCATTGCGCTGCATATGCAAAAAGCCCTTGCGGGCTTTTGGTGCTGCCAGGTTGGCATACGGCTAATGGATATACACACGGGCACCCAAAGGGTGCTTTTGTTACACAGAAGGTGTCATGTATCCGTGCCGGGGTTCACTTCCAGGGGCTCTGTCGGAGTGTCCGTTGCAGAGTCCGTGGTCTCCAGAGGAGATGAGAGGTCCTGCACAGGGAGCTTTGTTCCCCGGAGCTCCGTCTGGAGCTCTTCTTCACGGAACTTTTCCATAAAATGAAGGGAGCCGTTGGCGTTATAGGCGGGGAAGGTCTCTATCTGCACGTTGTGCAGGGCCTTGAAAAGGGATGCCTCTACGTCCGGGTTCTCCTTGCGCATGGCGTGCACAAGGGATTTCATTGTCTGGCGGGCAGAGTCTCCCTGAACTCCTTCAGGGAGCATGGCTGTCTTTTTGCAGGCGCAGGCTATAAAGGAGAGATGGTTGTACTCCTTCCACTGGACTATGTCATCCTCTAAGACTTCGTACATGGGGCGGATGAGAGTCATGTTGTCAAAGTTCTGCGCATGAAGCTTGGGGAGCATGCCCTGGAGCTGGCCTCCGTAGAACATCCCCATTAAGGTAGTCTCTATAACGTCACTTTTGTTGTGCCCCAAGGCTATCTTGTTGCATCCCAGCTCTTTTGCCCTGGCATACAGAAACCCACGGCGCATTCTGGAACACAGGTAACAGGGAGAGTCCCCTCCCTTGCGCTCTGCCACACGGAAGATGTTGGAGTGGAAGATCTCAAGGGGCACGCCGAGAATCTCGGCGTTCTCCCGGATCTTGGCGGCGTTTGCCTCGGAGTAGCCCGGGTCCATAGAGATGAAGTGCAGGTTGAAGTGGAACGTGTAGTGCTTCTTAAGCTCCTGCATGAGCTTTGCAAGCAGGAAGGAATCCTTCCCTCCGGACACGCACACTGCAATGTTGTCCCCGTCCTCCACAAGGGAGTAATGGATTACGCCGTCCAGGAACTTCGCCCAGATGCGTGTGCGGAAGGTGGTTATAATGGAGCGCTCTATCTCCTGCTGCCTGGTTAACTCTTTCATTCCTCTGCTGGGTGCTCTTCCTCAACGGGGTCCGGAAACTGGGACTTGTCATACGGGATGTTGTACCTGTCATAATAATCCTTTATGGCAGCGCGGATGGCCTCCTCTGCGAGCACGGAGCAGTGCATCTTGTATGCCGGCAGGCCGTCCAGGGCCTCGGCAACGGCCTTGTTAGTAAGCTCCATAGCCTCGGAGATGGGCTTGCCCTTTATAAGCTCCGTTGCCATGGATGAGGACGCTATAGCGCTCCCGCAGCCGAAGGTGTTGAACTTCACATCCGTTATGATGTCATTCTCCACCTTTATATATATCTTCATTATGTCCCCGCACACGGCATTGCCAACCTCTCCAATGCCGTCTGCGTCATCTATCTTCCCCACATTCCTGGGATTGCGGAAATGGTCCATTACTTTATCACTGTACAGTGCCATAATATTAAGCCTCCTGGATGAGCTATATCTTGTGTATCTGTATTACTGCTAATATGTATGCAGTTATGTATATTCCTGCAGTTCCTGCAGCATTTGCATGCCGCAGGCTGCCTGCCTTGTATCTGTTTGCTGTGTGGTGCCTGGCATTATATGCTTCTGTCCGGACATTGCAGGCTGCCTGCAGTATATCATATTATATCCACAGGACAGACAGATGTCTGTACTCTAATACTCTTGGACTCCTGTCTCTGGACCTCTATGTACCCTTGCCTTCCTGTGGCAGTCTCCCGTCCTGTTCCTTTGCAACCATACCGGTTGCAAACCAAACGGATTGGGGCAGAGTAGAAACAAAAGTTCATGCTCCTTCCCCATTGGCAGGACTTGCCAAGTGAAGTGTGCGGCCATATATGGGTCCTTGTGTGTGTCCAAATGTCCGGATGTAGGATTAGATGAGATGCGGTCTCTCTCCCTTCTCCAGTTCTTCCCATACAGGGGACATGTCCCTTAAGTACTGGACCACTTCCGGAACGGCTTTGAGAATGAGGTCTATCTCTTCATCCGTGTTCCATTCACAAAGGCTTAACCTCAAGGATCCGTGTGCCACTTCGTGCGGAAGGCCCAAGGCCAGAAGCACGTGGGAGGGCTCCAGGGAGCCGGATGTGCATGCAGAGCCGGAGGATGCACAGATGCCTCTCTCATCCAGATGGAGGAGAAGGCTCTCTCCCTCTATGCCCTCAAAGCAGAGGTTGACGTTTCCGGGAAGCCTTGTGTATCTGGCGCCGTTTAACTTGGTGTGGGGAATCTGCATGAGACCGTCTATCAACCTGTCCCTTAAGCGGGTTTCCTTCTCTGCATTGGCGGCCATGTTGGAGCAGGACTCCTCCATGGCAACGGACATGGATACTATGCCAGCTATGTTCTCCGTGCCGGCGCGCTTCTTGCGCTCCTGTGCACCGCCCTCTATGAAGGACTGCAAAGGGGTGCCCTTTTTGCAGAACAAGGCTCCTACTCCCTTAGGACCGTGGAACTTATGCCCTGAGAGGGACAGCATGTCTATGTTCTGGGCCTTGACATCCACAGGGATATGGCCTATGGCCTGCACTGCATCCGTATGGAATGTTACGCCGTGCTTTCTGCATACGGCGCCTATCTCTGCGATGGGCTCTATAGTACCCACTTCGTTGTTGGCCGTCATGATGGTAACCAGAGCGGTGTCCGGACGTATGGCTGCCTCCACCTGCTCCGGAGTGATGAGCCCTTCCTTGCCAACGGGCAGAAGGGTTACCTCAAAGCCCTCACGGCGAAGCTTCTCTAAGGTATGAAGGACGGCGTGGTGTTCAAAGGCCGTGGAGATAAGGTGCTTCTTGCCCTTGCGCGCGCCGAAGTATGCTGCAGAGCGTATGGCCTGGTTGTCTGCCTCAGACCCGCCGGATGTGAAGTATATCTCATTGGGGTCTGCATTGATGCACTTGGCCACCCTCTCCCTTGCGGCTTCCAGGTGCTCTTTTGCCACCTGGCCTACTGTATGCAGGGATGAGGGGTTGCCGTATATGCCGTCCATATACGGAAGATAGGCCTCTATCGCCTTCTTGCTCATAGCGGTCGTAGCCGCATTGTCTACATACACAGTTGTCATGTCTTAATTCCTATCTTTTTACTATGATTTCATTATCATTGGCATTATACAAACTAAATCCTATAAAGTCAATAGGATTTAGGCCCCTGCAGGACTAAATTCTGCTCAAACCGTCCAGATCCTCTGGAACCAGCTGTATTTCAATCCCATTCAGCGTGAGATCCAGTCCTTGTAGGCTTTACAATGTCATATATGCACCGTTCTTTTATGCAGATGATAAAATTTCACATAACTTCTATGGCATCCTGATGCCATACGGCGTAAATCCTGCATATTTTGCGGGGAACACATGGGATGTTTCAGGTACATGCAGTAATATGCCGCAAAAATAGTATCATCTCCAAATAATGTCCACAGGAAGGACATATTCCCACTTGTATTGTGAAAGGCAGGTGAATATCCTTTATGCAACATCCTAGAGGTGACATGGTTGGGCCTATAGTAGGCGGCAAAATCTGTAAATATGTTGGGTAAAGTGCAATATATGCGGGACATTTGAACAGTTGACGCTATGAAGTTTGTATGTTAATATATACATGTGAAGTTGCATGACATAATGCTGGATGCTGGCTGCGCAGAGCTGAATATGCTCTTTACAGGTGGAAAGCCAGCTACAGCGGGCAGTACGATACAATGAGAACAGAGTGCGGAGATATTGTCTCTCCCGGCACTTCCTTTAACGTGCATCCAAATTGTGCTTATAGAAATTATGTAGATCCAAGATAAACAATAAGAGATGACTTCCAATCCAGTTCTTGGCAGGCAACCGGATTGATTACACTATATACAGCGGAGTTTGAGAAAGCAAAAGTACAAATCTTAATGGGAACAATCACACATATTCTGCCTTCAATCCATAAAATCCGATAGGGAAAGTGAAAGATAATGAGTACAATAACTAGATCACAAACTATTCGGCAAAGGTTCTATACAATAGGTCTACTGGTACGAAGAAACGTAAAGAACCAATATTATGGCTCATTTATTGGAGTAGTATGGACCGTGTTGAACCCTCTTCTAAATATGATTGTAATGGCATTTGTCTTTACATCAATTTTTGGAAGAGAGGGCATTGATTTGGACTATCCAGTATACGTCCTTTCCGGTTCTATAACATTCACACTCATGAGAGCCGGGACAGCTGGATCAGTTAACAGCCTTGTTGGAAGAGCCGATATGCTCCTTAAAACCAGGACACAACTTGAAATTTTTCCTACAGCGACAGTCATATCATCTTTAGTAACTTATGGATTTTCACTTATAGCTTTATTGCTTGTTGCAGGATGGCGTGCACTTCCTATTTTTGGTGGGCCTTATTTCACTTTTACTTGGAACATGCTGCTCATAATTGCAATTATTCCGGCTATACTGCTGTTCACTCTTGGAATTTCATACTTTTTAAGTGCGCTGTATGTATTCTTTCGCGACGTAAAGAATCTGTATGATGTATTTCTAACCCTATGGTTCTACTTAACTCCGATTTTCTATACAATAAAACAGCTTAAAAGTGCAACTGTGGAAAAATTCGAATCCTTTAATCCAATGTACTACTACGTAAATGGAACAAGAGAATGTCTTGAAGGTATAATGGTAAGTGGTAAAGAGTGGCTTCTCATGTATCTGTTCGGATTCATATCGCTTCTGATTGGCTGGACATTTTTAAGACTTTTACGCAATAAGATTTCTGTACATCTGTGAGGCATAACATGGCAGATATAAGTAATGATGTTCTTTTGGATGTCCAGAATATAACAATGAAATTTTCTCGTTATGCTACAGGTGTTGATACACTTAAAGAATTGGTTATACGGGCATTTAGAAAAGATCTTAAAAGAGATAAATTTGAGTGTTTGAAAGGAATAAGTTTCCAGGTTCACAAAGGCGAAGCAGTAGCCCTGATAGGAAAGAATGGAGCAGGAAAAAGCACATTGCTTAAGATTATAGCCGGGACACTAACACCTACATCTGGTAAAACAGTTAGATATGGTCGCATTACTCCACTTCTAAGATTAGGGGCTGGTTTTGACTACAATGCCACTGGCGTTGAAAACATCTACATAAATGCAGCCCTTCTGGGATATACTAAAAAGCAGATTAAAGAAAAAGAACAGGAAATTATAGAGTTTTCTGAATTAGGAGACTTCATAAATTCCCCGCTTAAGACTTATTCCTCCGGTATGGTTTCAAGGCTTGGCTTCTCAATCGCAGCAAATATGGAATCTGAAATTCTATTGATTGATGAAGTCCTTGCTGTTGGAGATATGGCATTCAACAAGAAATGTTATGCAAAACTTGCTGAGCTGTGTGCTAAAGGCGTTACATTTGTAATTGTATCTCATAATTCAAATGTTAAAAGATACTGCAAGAGAGCTATTTGGATTGATGAGGGAGTTGTGCGGGAAGACGGTGATATTGGTATCGTTTTTAAACACTATACTGACTTCATGGCAACGAAACCAGTTGAGCCCATGTCTGTTACAAAAACATCTATGCAGACAGCAAATAATCAACCAGTATCACAGAGCACACTTGAATCAAAACCTCTTGTTGTATCCAATCCATCTACAGAGGATTCAAACATTGCATCCAACAATCCAAAAAAAGTATAAACAACAATCCCCCATCAATTGGGGGATTGCTTTTTCAGTTCATTTGCTTTTTTTTGAGACCTTTTATTTTTCTCGGAAAGAATGTTATGCATCTGCCTATTCTATATGAGTAAGATTGTCTTATGTCTTGCAGTTTCTTGTTCAAACAGATAACATCATCGTTCAATATACCTATCTTTGTATTTGCATCTTGAAGTTTCACGTTGTAACAGGTAACTTCATCATTCAATGAATTTATCTTAGCATTTGCTTCCTGAAGCTCAATTTTAAGGTTATGCAACTGGTTATTAGCATAATCAATATCTGCTTGCATGTTGCTGATTTTTTTGTTAAAATCTGCGATTTGAAGACTATGTTCTGGAATACTCTGAATAAACTCCGCTGCATTGTAAACTGGAAAAGCTATATTCATATGTGCCAATTTTTCTTTCACCGTATTATATGACACAACATCAGCTACCAGCATTATATCACATTTAGGATATGTACTCGCTTTTCTGCTTATCAGTTGAATATTGTTTTCGCTAAGTTTTAAATTGTCTTCAACAATGTAATCTATAATAATATCAGTTTGACGAAGTAATGTAATCAATACTTTTGTAATATCTGTGTATCCATAAATGGCAATATGCTGAGCTCCCTGCTCCTTGATAAAACTGGCTAAATTTAAAGTGATTCTTTCATTATCAGTAACATCTACTAAATTCCCCGCTAGCTTCTTAAAAGCATTGGAATATGTCAACCACTTATTTTTTTCTTCACGGAGTGTGTTGTAATTAGACTCAGCCCTTAATGTTGCAAACTTTTGTGAATACAACTCTCTTAAATGCTTAAGCTCATTTACCTCTGTATATCTATCTAATTTCTCCGTAATAATGGAAATAGCCTGTTCAGCATAATCATAATAAAGTCCATTATAATGTAAAGATTCTATACCTAAATGATGATTTTCATCAGCCAATACATTATCAGGCCATCTAATTATGTGACAGCCTTCTAATTGAGATAAACAATAGTCATACACTTTTTCCAAAAAAGGATTTACATTTTTAACCCGCTCATCGAATATTTTGTATTTTGGAAGCCATGCTCTCAAATGTCCTGTTTTGTCAATAAAAGCATTTGAGTGATATATCATGTGGAAAATAATCTGCTCTGGCTTATATATTGCTTTTATAT
>JAJPYR010000017.1 GCA_021204825.1 Clostridia bacterium
GCTGATATATGTTGCTGTTTAAGGCCTTTTGCGCCTTCTTGCGCAATATATGGAATCCAATTCCATATTTCACATCCAAGGGCTATTTCGCCGTGAGCTTGCCGCAGAGGTCATCGAGGATGATGAAGCAGTCCTTGAAGGTCTTGGAGCTGACTTCAGAATTTGCTGCTGCACATCAATCTCTTACTATAAGAACCCGGACATCCTTCTTGCTGAAAGAAACACCAACTTTGATTATGCTGGTGATGCCTCTCCTTTTCAGATTCCGGCAATACATTTTTGTGTCTATCTGTTCCATTGCTTCCCTGGCCAGCTTGTCAAGAGCACCGCCTGCTTTGCCTGAATCCGATTTTGTTCTTCGTCCGGTTTCTGAACCTTTCTGATCCTTGCAGCTCTCGATTTCAAATACGATTCCGGGAAGATCCGGTGATGTGGGTTCCATGCAAATATCGAATCTGCCCAGGCCTGATTCCCTGTTGGAATCAACAATGTATTCACCGTCCTTGTAAAAGCACAATCCCATCACAAGACCTTGGCAGAAATCTTCACCGTAATCGTGATAGCTTACTGAGTTAATAAGATAATTTCTCAGAAGCTCCTCACATGACTCTGCATTATAACTTAGAATATCTTCCCAAATATCACTGATAGAGGCGTCAATATTTTCAAATCTGTCAAGAATATCCTGGATATATACCAGACGCACTTCATTATTGGGAATTTCAACGTACATATGCTTCGTGGCTGGAGCTTTCTTTGGTGCGGCATAATGCTGTATTTCGCCCTTGGCCGGTTTAAGATAGCCGGACATAAGCAGCAGTGAAAAGATGTTTGATCCCCGCATAAGTTTAGGATACACAATGTTTTCATTTACAGGCACGCATACAGGTGTGCCATCCAACAAGGACTTAATCTGTTCCTTAATGTTCGGGGATGCTGACAGGAGCATTTTGCCAATCAAACCTGTATCCGAACTGTTTCCCCAATAGATATCGAGAACACCTTCCTCGAGAAACTTCAGCACAGACAGCGGGTTGAACATCTCATGGCTGCCAAACAAATATCCGTCATACCAGCTTGACACTGCATCATATGAATCAGCATATCCATAATAGGAAAGCAGCTCCCTGACTTCATCCTTTGTAAAGCCGAAATACTCAGAGAAACGCTCACTGAGAACTGAATACACATTGACATTGTTTAAACTGCTGAAGATACTCTCCTTAGAGACACGCAGCACTCCCGTAAGAACAGCAAATGATATGTCCTCATTGGTTTTTAAGCCGGATGAAAGGAAATTTCTCATGAATGTTACAGCTTCATTATAAAACCCGTTGGCATATCCGCTTTGTATGGGGGCATCATACTCATCAATAAGCACAACAGGCAGTATCCCTGTGCCCTTGTAAACTATTTGAGTAAGCACCTGCAAAGCTCCCTCAAGTACAGCCTGCGGTGCCTCCATTCTGGAAATGCTGTCATATAAAATTCTGTGTATATCTTCCAGCTCTGCAGTCCTGACAAGATTGCCGAATCTTGAAAATTCCAGAGCGATTATCATCTTAAGTCCAGTAAGCGTCTCTTCCCAGCTTGATTTCTTCATATCCTTGAAGTTGAAATAGATAACCGGGTAATAGCCCTGCTTGCTTGTATAGTCAGATCCGCACTGCCATATTTTCTTGTCTTTAAAGTAAATGGAAGTGTCCGTATCCGTCTTTTCAAAGAAAGCACGTATCATGCTGAGGTTCAGAGATTTTCCGAACCTGCGGGGGCGTGTGAACAGTGTAACTTCTGAGCCCCGGTCCATGAGGTCCTTAATAAGAAGTGTCTTATCCACATAATAATATGATGATACAGCTTTTCTATAATCATCTATTCCAGTTGGTATCTGCTTTTTATTGCTCAGATCAGTCAGCATATAATCCCTTTGCACCTTACTGAAGTTTGAATTGACTTTCCTAGATCACTAATGCCTGCCGTACTTTTCGAGGATTTTAAACGTCTTTGACAGAATTCCTTTATTTCGCCGTGAGCTTGCCGCAGAGGTCATCAAGGACGGTGAAGTAATCCTTGAAGGTCTTGGAGCAGACTTCGGCGTTATGGACGGTTATGCCGTCCGCGCGGAGGCCGGTTATGGCAAAGGCCATGGCCACGCGGTGGTCCCCGAAGGGCTCTATCTCAGCCGGACGGGGCTGGCCGGGCCAGATTTTGACGCCGTCCATGTACTCTTCCTTCTGGATGCCCATGAAGTAAAGGTTGTCGCATATGGCGTGGATTCTGTCGCACTCCTGCCTGCGGATGTGCTGAACGCCGGTTATGCGCGTGGGCTTGGAAAGGTAAGGGGCTATGGCTGCAAGCGTCAAGGCCTGGTCTGAGAAGCCGCTCATGTCTATTGTTCCGCCGTTGAATCCGGGGAGGAGCTTTATGAACTTGCTGTCCCCCTGCAGGACGGCCGTGTCCGCGCCCTTTACACGGATGCTGGTGCCGAGGATCTTGTTGGCCGCATAGAAGTATGCCGCTGCGGACATGTCCGGCTCTATCCCGTAGTCACGCCCGTGGCACTCGCCGAAGACGGTGTATGTGTTTCCGCTCTGCACTATGTCCGCGTTAAAGGAACGGAGCATCTCAACGGTCATGCGCACGTATTCCAGCCCGTGCACGCCCTTGCAGATGACGCTCAGGGCCTCAGGAACGCATACGGAGGCAATGAGGAGCCCGGAAAGGAACTGGGAGCTCTCCTCTATGTCCACTTCCACATCCGGTGCGGGATTGCGCGTGCCCTCTATCACGAACGGATATTTTCCCTCTCCCTCCAGATACGTGATTTTGGCGCCTATCTGCTGCAGCGCGTCCAGAAGGGGCTTTATGGGCCTCTTGGACATCTGCTCTGCGCAGCATACCTCGTACTTTCCTTCCTGGAAGGCAAGAAATGCAGGTATGAAGCGGGCTGCTGTGCCTGCGTTGCCTACGTACACCCTGGCCTCCTTCCTGTCCAGCTTTCCCCCGCATCCCTTGATATGTATGTCCCCTGTCCCGCCGTCCACAGAGCACTCTATGCCGAGGGCATGCAGGCAGTTTATGAAGGTGAGGCAGTCATTGGAGAACTGAGCCCCGTGCAGCACGGACTCGCCCTGGGCCACGGCGGCAATGAGCATGGCTCTGGCCGTCACGGACTTGGATCCCGGAACCTCCACTTCCACCGGCTTATTGTTTGTCTTGCCGTATATGTTTCTTACCGAATAATCCATTACTTCCTCCGCCGCAGAATGTCCCCTTCATGAACCTCCACGGGACATTTCACTCTGTATATTTCCTGCACCAGCTTGCAGTCCGTCACGGGCTCGTCCTCAGATGTGAAGCAATCCGTGACAGTGAATGACTTGCCGAATGCATCCGTGGGGGACAGTATCTCTAAGATGTCCCCGGATTTGAATCTTCCTCTCATCTCCACAAAGGCATAACCGTCCCCGTATCCTGTGACGTTGCCTATGTAGTCGCAGTCTCCCTGCGTCTGTGCGTCCTCAAAATTCTCCGTGGCACTGCTGGGGCCGAAGGCGTAAGCCGTTGTATAGTCCCTGTGAGCCGCGGTCTTAAGCTCCCTCTCCGTCTCTGCAGTATATCCGGAGTCCAGGCACCTGCGGTATGCGTTGACCACGGTGGCTATGTAATACTCCGACTTCATCCTGCCTTCTATCTTGAAGGAGCACACGCCGGCCTCCTCAAGCTCCTTTAAATGCCGGCTCATGTTGAGGTCCTTGGAGTTTAAGATGTACGTGCCCCGCTCATCCTCCGAGATGTCCAGCCAGCCTGTGTCCGAATGGATGTCCTTCTTGCGGATGTTGTATATCCATCTGCAGGGCTGGGCGCACTCCCCGCCGTTAGACCTGCGGCCTGTGAGATAGTCCGAGAGCATGCACCTGCCGGAATAAGAGATGCACATGGCGCCGTGCACGAAGGCTTCCAGCTGCATATCCGGCACATATGCGTGTATTTCCGCTATCTCTTCCAAAGAGAGCTCCCTGGCAAGGATTACCCTTGAGGCACCCATATCGCGCCAGAACTTCACAGTGTCCTTGTTGAGTATGTTGGCCTGCGTGGAGATGTGCACCGGCAGGCCGGGTGCAACCTCACGTGAGATTGCGAACACGCCCGGATCTGAAATTATGGCTGCATCCGCTCCAATATCCTGCAGGTATGCAAGGAAGGACCTCATGCCGGGAAGGTCTGAGTTCTTCGCGAATATGTTCACTGCAGCATACAGCTTCTTGCCCTTAGAGTGGGCAAGGCTTACCGCCCTTAAAATGTCCGTATCTTCAAAGTTGTCTGCGAAGGCCCTTAAAGAGAACTGCTTCCCGCCTATGTACACGGCATCCGCACCGAAGTACATGGCCGTCTTTGCCTTGGAATAGTTCCCTGCCGGAGCCAGAAGTTCCACGCTCATGATTCCTCTGTATCTGTCATGCCCTTTGGGAATGTTTCCCGGGGCTTTTTTTGCTGCCTGTATTATCTTAAGCGGATGCTTACCGCCAGGCCGTCCCCCTGGTCCAGCACTGCTGTGTACAGGTCCTCATCTGCGGTTACGGCATCTATGTACTCCTGTATGTGCTGCGCCAGCATATGACGCTTTTGAGGCACTTTATTCTCTCCCGTTGCCCAGCCGTATATGAGGACATCATCCGCCACAAGCACACCGCCGGGCCTTAAGAGATTCTTCAACACGGGGAGGTACTTTATATACTGCACCTTGGCGCAGTCCATGAAGATGAAGTCATATGACTTCCCCTCTTTAAGGAGCCTTTGTATCTCAGCGCCGGCATCCCCCAGGATGCACTCCGCCCTGGCCTTAAGGCCGGCCTTTGAGAAGTTCTCCTGCGCCTTTGCAAGGAAGTCCTCACGGCGCTCTATGGTGGTGAGTTTTGCCTCCGGCAGTGAGCCCAGAAGGGCTGTCCCTGAGACACCTGTGGCAGTTCCAAGCTCCAGAATGTCCCTTGCTCCCTTGAGCCTGGCCAGCATGCATACCACACACAGCGTCTCATCCGAAGACACCGGTATCTCCCTGTCCGCATAAGACATGCGCAGGGACTCCACCATGTCTTCATATGCCTTGTCCGGATGCCTGTATCTGTTGTAACGGGACACGCTGCTGCGCCTCGCATCCCTGTCCGTGTTGCGGTGCGCGTAGTCATATGCCTTGTCCTGAGTATTCTCTTCCATGCCTTTATACATCCTCTTTTGAGGCCCTGCAGGCCCCTTTGCACAAGCTGCCGGGAGCTTCGCAAAATGCCTTAAAGTCTTTATATGTGCGCTGCATGCGCTGCGTGATCTGTATGCTCCCGTATGCAGGGCCTGTTCCAGGGTCCGGGCCGGACCCCGGGACTGGAGCCAGGGAAGTCCGCATGGACTTGGATCCGCAGTCTCTGCGGATTATTCCCGGATGGCTTGCGGCCGGGAAGCCCCTATGGAGTTATATCTCCACAACGATGGGGACTATCATGGGGGACTGCTTCATCTTGTGCTGGATGTAGAAGTACAGGGCGCGCTTGATGCTCTTTTTGAGCTCATCCACAGAGCCTCTGGCAAGGTCATATGTGGAGATGGTCTTTTTGATGACGTCCATCATCTCCTTGTTGCAATCCCTGTGGAAATCATATACAAAGCCGCGGGAGTTTATGGCGGGCTCTCCTACTACTTCCCCTCCGGAGACGCACAGGGCCACGATTATTATGCCGTCATCCGAAAGCTGCCTGCGGTCTTCAAGGACCACGCTGGCCTTCTCATCCTCTATGCCCTCGCCGTCTATGAGCCTGGAGCCTGCAGGAACCTGCTCCCCGCGCCGGATTCCCCGGCCTGTCAAGAGTATGCAGTCCCCGAGCTCCGGGATTATGATGCTGCCCGGCTTTACCCCCATCTCCTGCGCAAGCTCCGCATGCTTTTTAAGGTGGCGGTACTCGCCGTGGATGGGTATGAAGAAGCGGGGCTTTAAAAGGGAATGAACTATCTTGTGCTCCTCCAGGCAGGCATGCCCGGAGACGTGTATCTTTTCTATGCTCTCGTATATGACATCCGCCCCGCGCCTGTACAGGTTGTTTATGACGCGGTCTATCATCTTCTCATTGCCGGGTATGGATGAGGCAGAGATTATTATGGTGTCATTGTCCCCCACAACTACGGAGGAGTTCTCGCCGTTTGCCATGCGCGTCAAAGCGCTCATAGCCTCGCCCTGTGTGCCTGTGGAGATTATGACAAGCTCCCCATCTGCCATCTTTTTTATCCTGCCGATGTCCACGAAGATGTCATCCGGGGCCTTTATCTCCCCTATCCTTTCCGCAGCCTCCACTACGTTGAGCATGGTTCTGCCGGAAAGCGCAACCTTGCGCCTGTACTTTACGGCCAAATCTATAATCTGCTGTATCCTGTACACGTTGGAGGCGAAAGTGGCTATTATGATGCGTTTTGAGAGGTTGTCCGAGAAGATGCTGTCCATTGTGGCGCCCACGGTCTTCTCGCTCATGGTGTATCCGGGGCGCTCTATGTTGGTGCTCTCGGAAAGGTACAGGGCCACGCCCTTGTCCCCTATCTCTCCTATCGTGCGGAGGTCTATGGGCTCCCCGCCCACTGGAGTCAAGTCTATCTTGAAGTCTCCGCTGTGGAATATGACTCCGTGCGGTGTATGGATTGCGAGGGCCAAAGCTCCCGGTATGGAGTGGTTCACGTTGACCGTCTGTATTTTGAACACTCCCAGCTGGATGGTGTCCCCCGCCGCTATGGTGTTCATCTTTATGCCGCTTATCTTGTGCTCACGGAGCTTGTAATCTATGAGCGCAAGCGTGAGCTCCGTGCCGTATACGGGCACACGTATCTCGTTCAGAAGGTACGGCACCCCGCCTATATGGTCTTCGTGGCCGTGCGTGAGCACCAGGCCGCGTATCCTGCTCTTATTCTCCAGAAGGTATGTTATGTCCGGGACTATGAGGTCAAACCCGGGGGTCTCGTCACTGGGGAATATGGCTCCGGCATCTATCACTATGATGTCCTCGCCGTACTCTATGGCGGTCATGTTCTTGCCTATTTCGCCTACCCCTCCGAGGAATATTACCTTCACGGGCTCTTTGGATGCCGCCTGTCCTCTCGTGCCGCCAGAAGCGGTGGCCCTGGGCGCATAGGGCGCGGATGTTGTCTTCTTAGGCGCCTTCGAGGGCGTCCTTGCATCCCCGGCTGTGCCCTTCAATGAGTTCCCGAGGAACGTTCCGGACTGCAGTGTCCCTGTATGTGTTCCGGCTTCCGTGTGCGTCCCGGAAGACGCGCGGGTGCCTGTTTTCCTGTTTGTACTCAAAATGATCTCCGTTTAAAGTGTGATATAAAAAATGGTGTGATATGCAGCCCTTTGCGGCTGCTTTGCGCTAAAATCAGCGCAGTCAGATTGCGCCGGAGATGTAAGATGGCGCATGCATGGCCCCTGGCGGCCATGCAGAGGGCTCATGCAAGCAACGGACCGTCCCCTGCAATGCAGACGGGCGGAATATGTGCTGCCCGCAGAAACGGCACGGCATATACTGCCCCTTTGCATTGGGGCTGGAAAACAGCCCTCACAGCGATACGGGCGGTATGATATGGCGCGTATTTGTGCAGATTGGCCGGTAAAAGCATGGGGGCTGTTTTTTTACAGCCCCCGGTAGTTTTACTTGTTCTTGCTTACATCCTTTACAAGGCCTTCTTCAATGAGCTCATCCATGTCCTCGTACGGGTACATGGCAACGTAGTCACGTTCTGCGGTGTTGCGCTTTACGCCGCCTTTCTCGGCGAGAAGGGCATCCACCAGCCTTATGGCCTTCTTGGTGCCGCGGGGGCTCTTGATCTTGACCATCATAGGCGTGCCGTGCATGGACTTGTTGTCCGAGACGTCTACCTGGTGGTATACGGATTCAGGGAACTTCGCGGGGTCCAGGGCAAGGTACAGGCAGAGCGTCTTGCCGCGGATCTTGAAGCGGGCTATGGTCTCACGGCCCTTGTGGAATCTCTCGGCTCCCCATGAGAGGTTGGAGTTTACTTTGTCATAAGAGAGGAATGCATCCTTTACACGACCATAGAACTCCTTCTGCTCATCAGTAGCCTGGATGATCCTTGCGATGAATGAGCGGTTGTACTTCATCATGTTGATGAAGTCAACTCCCATGCCGTCCAGATCTTCCTCTTCAACCTCGCCTTTGGCGAGATTTTCAGTCAGGGATTCTATGGTCTCAATTAGGACCTGGTTGTCTGTGACCTCCACAGGAGAAGCTTCCTGTCCCTCATCCTCTGAGGTCTCATCTTCCGCTGCGGCTGATGTTTCGGGCTCGCCCTCGCCGTTGTCTGCTATGATTTCAGACACCGTGGGGACTTTTTCCTCTTCCTCGCCTTCACCTTCGCCTTCGTCCCCGCCTTCGCCTTCCGGCTCATACACCTGGACTACGGTTATGTCCTTGAGCTCTTCCTTTATTTCCTCGAGCTCTGCGTCAACCTTGTCAAAGCGCCCGGAGTCATCTCCTATCCTTGCCTTGACCTGGTCTGCAATCTGGTCCACTCCCTTCTCATCTATAACGATGTCATAGGTGTTTGAAAGGGCCTCTATCTCGGTCTTGATCTCCTCAAGCTCTCCGTCTATCCTGTCGAACCTAGGGGTCTCATCCTGCTCAGGCTTCTCAGCTATCGCTTCAACATCGCCCTTCAGGATCTCAAGGTCTTCGTCTATCTTTTCAAGGACTTCCATGTCAAGCTCGGAAGTCTTCTCTGCCACAGCATCCAGCTCATCCTTTATGGCCTTCAGCCCCGCCTCTATCTGGTCCAGACGGGTTGAGTCTGTCTCTGGAGCCGTCACGGCGGACATGCCTTCCAGCTGGTCCTTGATCTCCTGGAGCTTTGCGTCTATGTCATCCAGACGGGTCGTATCCGCCTCAGGGAATGCCTCTGCGTTTATGGTCTCAATCTGCTCGGAAATAGCCTGGAGCTTCTCATCTATCTGGTCGAAGCGTGCTGTGTCTGCCTCAGGCGCAGCTTCCGCCTCCTGGGCATCCTCTG
>JAJPYR010000070.1 GCA_021204825.1 Clostridia bacterium
GCATATGTACGCACATTTCCACAAAGAGTGTGGATAAGTGTATAACCGGCATATATTCCCGCACCAACCCAGAATACGGCAAACAAAAACCCTGCCACAGCTACCGGCAGGGTTTATTATCATGCTGCTGCACATCCGGCAGGGATTATCTCCTGCCGCCGTGTCCGCCGCCGCCCATTCTGGGGCCGCCGCCCATGCGAGGGCCGCCGCCCATGCGAGGACCGCCGCCCATGCGAGGACCGCCGCCCATAGGCCTTGCTCCGCCCATAGGACGGGGAGCGGGACGGGGAGCCGGGCGCACTATCCTGTGAGGTCCGCGGATGCCGCCCATGAAGGGGCTCCTGCAGTACGGATCCATGAAGTATCTTCCGCCGTAATAGTAGAGGTTTCTTGTGAGGCCGTTGACAAGAGTTACCGTAACAAGGGTTCCGAGAACGCCAGCGGCAACGCCTGCTCCCGTGCTTCCGGAGGTATTGCTGGTTGTTGTGGTATTGTTATAGTTGTAATCTGTTGCGGTGTAATTGGTGGCAGCTGTCTGCTGCGCGGTGTTTGTGGCATTTGCGGATCCGTCATCCGTCAGGGACGCGCCGCAGTAAGGGCAGAAAAGAGCATCCGACTGAACGGATGAGCCACAGTTGGGACAATAGTTAGCCATATATCTGTCTCCTGCAAATAGATAAGTCTTCCGCAGGGGCACACCAGTCCCCTGCAACTGCATTATACAGCATACCCCGGAAAAATAAAAGCATTATGAAGAAAATTTCATAAAATCCTCTCATTCCGTTAACATATTGATGTCTTTTGCTGCCCCTAAGGCAGGGGGCGGCACGTTGTGCGGCCTTCCGGCCCAGGGGCCAGGGGAGAGCCCGGGTACAGCAAAGCCGGGCACAAGGCCCGGCCTGAAATGCGTTATGATGCCGGAAAACGGCGGGATTACTCCTCGCAGTTTTTCTTGAGGGTGTCAAGGCAGTCCCAGAGCTCCTTGGGGATGCGGGACTGGATGGCGGTGTTGTAGTAGTTCCCGATTTCGTCGGCCTCTTTGGCCCAGCGTTCTTTGTCTACCGCGAGGATGGTCTCAAGATCTGCCTCTGTGAACTTCCTGCCCGGAGCAATCTCGTAATCCATGCCTTCGAGGTCTATGTCCTTTGCCTTGGGAACGAAGCCTATGGGCGTCTCGTCAGCCTCGATGGGATTTACGGAGCAGCGCTTCAGGATCCACTCAAGGACACGCATGTTGTCGCCGAATCCGGGCCACATGAAGTTGCCGTCTTCATCTGTGCGGAACCAGTTTACGTTGAAGATCTTGGGAGGGTTGGCAATCTTCTTGCCCATGTCTATCCAGTGCTGGAAGTAGTCTCCCATATGATATCCGGCGAAAGGCTTCATTGCCATAGGGTCATGGCGGAGAACGCCTACGGCGCCGGCTGCGGCAGCGGTTGTCTCTGAAGACATTGCGGATCCTACGAATACGCCGTGGTTCCAGTCTCTTGCCTCATATACGAGGGGAGTGGTGGAAGCTCTTCTTCCGCCGAAGATGATGGCAGAAAGAGGAACGCCTGTCTTGGAGTCAAACTCAGGGGAAACTACAGGGCAGTTCTTTGCGGGAGCGGTGAAGCGTGAGTTGGGATGAGCCGCGCATGTGCTCTTGTCCTTCTTGTCATACTTTGCAGGATCCCAGGGCTTTCCGGTCCAGTCTATGCAGTGCTGAGGAAGCTCCTTCGTGAGGCCTTCCCACCATACTGTCATGTCATCCGTGTTGAGGGCAACGTTTGTGAAGATTGTTCCCTGCTTTGTGGAGGCAAGGGCGTTGAAGTTGGAGTGCTCGTTTGTTCCGGGAGCAACGCCGAAGTACCCGTTCTCAGGGTTTACGGCCCAGAGCCTTCCGTCATCGCCTACTCTTATCCAGGCAATGTCATCTCCCACGCACTCAATCTTGTACCCTTTCTTGCGGTAGTGCTCAGGGGGAATAAGCATTGCGAGGTTGGTCTTGCCGCATGCTGAAGGGAATGCAGCTGCGATGTACTTCTTGGTGCCGTCCGGGCAGGAGATGCCGAGGATGAGCATATGCTCTGCCATCCAGCCTTCGTTCTTGCCAAGATATGACGCTATTCTGAGGGCGAAGCACTTCTTTCCGAGAAGCACGTTTCCGCCGTATCCTGAATTGACTGATATGATTGTGTTGTCCTCAGGGAAATGCATGATGTATCTCTTCTCAGGATCAACATCGCACTTTGCGTGGAAGCCCTTGATGAAGTCTCCCTCATCTCCTATGGCATCCAGCACGTCATTGCCCACACGGGTCATGATGCACATGTTGAGAACGACATAAATGGAATCCGTGACCTCAATGCCGTACTTTGCGAAGGGGCTGCCTACAACGCCCATTGAGTAGGGGATGACATACATTGTCCTGCCCTTCATCTTGCCGCGTGCAATCTCATGGCAGAGCTCATACGCCATCTTGGGGTCCATCCAGTTGTTGATGGGGCCGGCGTCATCCTTCTGCTTCGTGCAGATGTACGTCCTGTCTTCCACACGGGCCACATCGTTTACCTTTGTGCGGTGGAGATAACAATCCGGCAGTTTCTCCTGGTTGAGTTTGATAAGCTCACCGGTCTTGCAGCCTTGTTCCCTGAGGTCCTCTATCTGGGACTGTTCTCCTGTGATCCATACTACATTGTCCGGCTGGGCAAGCTCCCTGCTTTCGTCCACAAAGGCAGTGACCTTCTTGTTGCTGGTCCCGCCCATGCCTACAGCACTCTTGACCTTGTTGAGAAAATTCATATCTATGCGTCTCCTTAATTGAAAGTCCAAATTTCTACGTCTAACATTATATACCAAACGCAATTAAAATGGCAACTTTATTGCAATGCTTCCACGCGTGAAATTCCCGTGAAACGTTTTCACACAATCCGTCCGGTTTGTGCACATTCCGCACTCCGGACCCCAGCCTCCAGGGTTCCGCAATTATGCCATACACACGGATATATGCCCCAAATACGCATAAAACGGCTCTCTGGCAGGCCGGGGAAGCGGCTCCCGGAGGATAGTGCCGCAGGGAGGGCCTCAAAAGCAATGCAAATCTTTATGCACCGTGCACTGTCCGGAAAATCCGGAGGGAGAGGGGCCGCGAAAGGCAGCAGCAGGAGCAGAAGGACAGGCCTCCGGAGCAATCGGGCAGAGCGCTTTGCCGCACTTCATCCGCTGCAAAGCGGAGTAATCGGACCCGCTAAGAAACATATGTTCATACTCCGCTCCAATCCGGCCGCGCATAAAAAAAGAGCGTCCTGGGCGGGCGTTCCTTTGCGGGCATCTGAATGGTGAATTATGTGCATATATACGGCACTTTTTAGAGGACCACGTTCTCCAGGACAAGCTTGTCGAAGCCGGGGTCTTCGGTGAAGTCGCGGGGGATGAAACGGACGGTGTTGAACTTAGCGTAGCTGAAGATATGGCTCTTGAGCAGGATGGGAGTGGCGATGTCCAGCTCCTCGCAGATGGCCGCAAGGTATGAGAAAAAGCCGGAGTATGAAAATTTGCCGGGATTTTCGTAGACCGTCTGCTTCACTATCTTTCCGTCTGTCATGACTTTTGCCCAGATTTTGAACATGGCTACAGTATAATAAAATTTCCGGGCGGTGGCAATCGAAATGGTATTGTAATTGACATTATAACAGAAAAAAGCTAAAATAGAATGCAAATACAAGCACCCGGGGATATGGTTTAATGGAGAAGCTGGACAAGGAAATTTTAGCCCTTCTTGCGGATGATTCCCGCCTTACGGCGAAAAAAATAGCTGCGGCTTTGGGCGCGGACGCGAAGGCCGTTGAAGAGCGCATAAGAAAGCTCGAGGATGACGGCGTCATCGTGAAGTACACGGCCATAGAGAACAGCGACTTGACGGATGATGATCTTGTGGAGGCCCTGATTGAGGTCAAAGTGACACCCCAGAGGGGAGCCGGCTTCGACGCCATAGCGCAGGAGATAGCCGCCAACAGTGAAGTGAAGAACCTGTACCTCATGAGCGGCGGGTATGACCTGGCCGTAATGGTGGAGTGCAAGTCTTTAAAAGACGTCTCCAGGTTCGTGTATGAGAAGATATCCACGTATGACACCGTGATATCCACCGCCACACATTTCATTCTCAAGAAGTACAAGGTGGAAGGCGCCCTTATGAAAAAGGGCGGCGAGAACCGCCTCAGCATACAGGCATAACACTAAGGGTCATGAAGGATTTTGTCAGCAAAAAGGCCGCTTCTTTGCAGCCCAGCGGAATACGGAAGTTCTTTGACATCGTCCAGAAGATGCCGGGCGCAATCTCACTCGGCGTGGGCGAGCCGGACTTTGTCACGCCCTGGAACGTGAGGGACGCAGCCATAAAGAGCATAAGGGCAGGATACACCCAGTACACCGGCAACCGCGGCCTTGATGAACTCCGCGGGCTCATATCCCGTTACCTCAAGGAACGCTTCTCCGTCTCATATGACCCCAAGCACATCATCATAACGGTGGGCGCAAGCGAGGCCATAGACCTCAGCTTGCGTGCGGTCTGCGACCCCGGGGATGAGATTCTCGTTCCGGAGCCTTCATACGTCTCATACGGCCCGGCCGTCTCACTCTGCGGAGGCATACCCGTGCCTGTGAAATGCACCGCCGCCAATGACTTCATACTCACGCCGGAGGCCCTGGAGGCCAATATAACGCCGAAGACAAAGGCGCTCATTCTTCCCTTCCCCAACAATCCCACAGGCGCAATCATGACGGCTCCCCAGCTGGAGGCCATAATACCGGTCATAAAGGCACATGACCTGCTCGTAATCTCAGATGAGATATACTCGGAGCTGGTATATGAGGGGCGCCATGTCTCCATAGCCGCATATGAGGGCATGCCGGAGCGCACGGTTTACATAGGCGGTTTTTCCAAGGCATTCGCCATGACAGGCTGGCGCGTAGGGTTCGTATGCGCACCCGCCGCCATAGATGACGCCATGTTCAAGATACACCAGTACACCATCCTCTGCGCCCCGCAGATGAGCCAGAGGGCAGCCGTGTGCGCCCTCAGGGAGGGCTTTGCGGACGGCTTCTCAACAGTGGAGGAGATGCGCTCGGAGTATGAGCGCAGGGGCAAGTTCCTTGCCTCGGCCCTCAATGACTTAGGGCTCGCCTGCTTCATGCCAAAGGGAGCCTTCTACATCTTCGCATCTGTGGAAAAGACAGGCCTGACAGGCGAGGAGTTTGCGGAAAAGCTCCTTGAAAGGTACAAGGTTGCCGTAGTGCCCGGGGATGCCTTCGGCCCGGCAGGAAAGTACTTTGTCCGCTGCTCATACGCCACATCCATGCAGCAGCTCTCAGAGGCAGTATCGCGCATAGAGTCCTTCCTGGAAGAGCTCTGAGCCGTTTCATCCGGACCCATAAAGGGCCGGAGGCAGGCCCGTCCAGGGCCATATGCATGGCCTGCAGATGGCAATGCAAGGGCCCGCAAAAGGGCCGGACATGAATGAATATCACGGGCAGAAGGGCGGCCTGAAGCCGCATATGCCCGCCCGGAATACATAAAAAACTAGAGGTTTTAGGATAATGTCAGACGCCATTGTAATGACACAAAAGAACTTTGATGACCTGAAGAACGAGCTGGACTATCTCGTAAAGATCAAACGCCCGGAGATTATAGAGCGCATATCTGAGGCAAGAAGCCACGGCGACCTTTCGGAGAACGCAGAGTATGACGCAGCCCGTGAGGAGCAGCGCACCAACGAAGGCAAGATAGCCGAGCTGGAGTACAAGCTCAAGAACGCGGACATCCGCGCAGAGGTCACGGACACCAGCTATGTTCATCTGGACAGCAAGGTTACCGTATATGACTGCGAGATGGATGAAAAGACCACATATACCGTCACATCCGTCACGGACGTGGACGTCATGAACAACAAGATCTCCGTGGAGTCCCCTGTAGGCTCCGTTCTTCTGCACAAGAAGGTGGGGGACACCGTCACCGTGCACTGCCCGGACGGCAGCGAGTACCAGATGAAGATCCTCAACATAGAGTAAAGCAAAAACCGGACGCATATGCAGCTTCAAGGCTGTATATGCGCGCCGTTCTGCCCGTATAAGGGCATCTGCTGCCCCTTCAGGGGCACATGCATAAGGCGGCACTTTGCCGCAGACACAATCACACAGCCAAGGACAACATACCATATGCAGCAGCAGGAAACAGACAGCGCCCTTACGGAGGAAGAGGAAGAAAAGGCCCTTGCGGAACAGGCGCAGGTGAGAAGGGACAAGCTTGCAAAGCTCAGGTCGGAGGGCAATGACCCCTTCGTGAAGACGTCATATGACGCGCAAATGCGCTCACAGGACATCATATCAGGGTTTGATGAGCTGGAAGGGAAAGAGGTAAGCATAGCGGGCAGGCTTATGTCCAGGAGAATAATGGGCAAGGCCTCCTTTTCTCATATACAGGACAGAGACGGCCTTATCCAGATATACGTCCGCAGGGATGATGTAGGGGATGACACTTACGCGGCCTTCAAGAAGGACTACGATATCGGCGATATCATAGGCGTGAAGGGGTACGTCTTCAAGACCCAGACGGGTGAGATATCCGTCCACTGCACCCGCATAGAGATGCTCACAAAGTGCCTCAGGCCCTTGCCGGAGAAGCAGCACGGCCTCACCAACCCGGACATAAGATACCGCCAGAGGGACCTGGACCTCATCGTTAACCCGGACGTGAAGCGCACCTTCATAATGCGCTCCCGCATAATAAAGGAGATCCGCGCCTTTTTGGACGGCGAGGACTTCACGGAAGTGGACACCCCCGTTCTTCTGCCTATAGAGATAGGCGCAACGGCAAGGCCCTTCAAGACGCGCCTCAATGCCCTTTCCCTGGACATGTACCTCCGCATAGAGACGGAGCTGTACTTGAAGAGGCTCATTGTCGGCGGCATGGAGAGGGTGTATGAAGTGGGCCGCATATTCCGCAACGAAGGAATGGACGCATACCACAACCCGGAGTTCACGTCCGTGGAAGTGTACCAGGCATACTGTGACTATTTTGCCATGATGGACCTCGTGGAAAGGATGTACACGCAGATAACCCGGAACGTCACCGGCAGCGAGACCATTGTCTACCAGGGGACTGAGATCTGCATGTCCGCACCCTGGCCCCGTTACACCATGAAGGAAGCGGTACTGAAGTTTGCCGGCGCGGATTACAATGCCTGGACCTCAGACGAAGACGCAAGGGCATGCGCGGCTGCCCTTGGCGTTCCCGTTCCGGAAGGGGAGAAAGCCACAAAGGGACAGGTGCTGAACGCCATCTTTGAAGAGATGTGCGAGGACAGGTTCGTACAGCCCACGTTCATCTATGACTACCCCGTGGAGAACTCGCCGCTTGCAAAGCGCAAGCCGGATGACCCTCTCTTCACACAGCGCTTTGAGTACTTCATCTGCGGCCATGAGTACGGCAACGCGTTCTCTGAGCTCAATGACCCCATAGACCAGAAGGAGCGCTTCACAAAGCAGGTTGAAGAGAAGCACGCCCAAGACCCTGGTTCCAAGGCGCAGGTGGATGAGGAGTTTATAACGGCCCTTGAATACGGCCTGCCCCCTACGGGCGGCTTGGGCTTCGGCGTGGACCGCCTGGTCATGCTTCTTACGGACAGCGCCACCATAAGGGACGTCATCCTGTTCCCCACAATGAAGCCCAGAAAGTAGAAACGCAAGACATATGCGCGCACAGGCGCATGACATGCGGGTTCTCAAAAGAGGACCCCAAAGCATAACCGGATATTCCTGTGGAAGATGTGTGTGTGACGCGGCCAGGGATTCAGGGGCCGGAAAATGGGAGACGGCGCTTTTCGGCGCCGGGAGAAGATACGATATGAAAGATTGCAGGATATACAGTGAAATCAGGAAGCACTCACGGGCAACGAAGAGCTTTCACGTCCCCGGCCACAAGGCTGTGAGGGCGTTCAGAAGCATGTTCCCCATCGCGGACATGGATGTAACGGAGCTGTCTTACTCAGACAACCTCGCAAGCCCCTCAGGAGTCATAGCGGAAGCGGAGGAGGACATCGCCAAAATCCTCGGCGTGAAGTACTCATACCTTATTACAGACGGCGCCACTTGCGGCATAATGGTCATGATGTATGTGGCCTCCCGCTTCGGCAAGAAGATCATAATGCCCCGCAACAGCCATGAGAGTGTCTGGAACGCCTGCAGGCTCTTAGGGCTGGAGCCCGTTGTGGTGCAGGGGAAGGACAACAACGGCATCATGATGCCCCCGGACCCGGAAGAGCTGGAAACGCTTGTCGGCGGGGATGCAAGCATAGCCGGCATGATATGCGTCTCCCCGGATTATTACGGCAACATAGCTCCCCTGGAGCAGTATGCAGACATAATGCACCAGTACGGCCGCCTGCTGTTCGTGGACGAGGCGCACGGCGCATACCTGGGCCTGGAGAAGTCCAAGGACTACGCAGGCAACTATGCGGACATATGGACAGACGGGGCGCACAAGACCCTGCCCACGCTCACCCAGGGCGCACTCCTGTCCCTCAACGAAGACAGGCTGCTTGCGGCAGTGGAGGAAGGCCTTGGCATCTTCCGCACATCCTCACCCAGCTATCCCATAATGGCCTCCATAGAGTACGGCGTGAAATATCTCGCAGACAACCTGCATCTCATAGACCAGGCACGTGAGGCTGCGGAGGCCTTCAAGCAGAATGCACCCTTTAAGATATATGAGAGTGCAGACTGGACCAAGCTTGTCATAGACTGCTCTGATGCGGACATTTCTGCGGACATAGCAGAGGAGGCCCTGGAAAAGAAGGGCATATATCCGGAGCTTTCAGACGGCAGATACCTTCTCTTCTA
>JAJPYR010000046.1 GCA_021204825.1 Clostridia bacterium
ACGTGAGTTTTACAGCAATAAATACAAGCCGGCTTGGTGCGTCTCCTGCTATCATCTCAGAAAACACACACTTCTTGAATATCCCCTATATGTACAACATATATTGCGATTTTGTTGTTATATCTTTTCCTGGACCTTGCGCATTATGTATGAGACAACCTCATCCGCAGACATTGCGGACGTGTCCACGTACACGGCATCCGGGGCGCAGACCAAAGGGGATATTGCCCTGGTCTCATCCTGCCTGTCCCGGGCTGTGATGTCTGCAAGGATATTTTCCATGGTCTCCGTGCCGCCCTTGCTTTTGTCCTGCAGGAAGCGCCTTCTGGCCCTCTCCTCCGGGCTTGCGGTTACGAAGAACTTGAACCTGGAATCCGGAAGGACCTTGGTGCCTATGTCCCTGCCCTCCAAAACGCATGACCCCTTCTTTGCCACAGCCTGCTGGAGCGCCACCATGCGCTCCCGCACGAAGCCTATTTTGGAGACGGTGCTGGCCGCCATGCTGACCTCCGGGGTGCGTATCTTGTCCGAGACGTCCTCGCCGTTTAAGAGGGTGTGCTGGACGCCGTCATAGGTGACGTCTATCTCTATCCTGTCCGACACGGACTTTACGGACTCCTCATCCGCAGGGTCTGCGCCGAGGCGCAGGCAGCCGAGGGCGTATGCCCTGTATGTGGCTCCCGTGTCCAGGTGAAGGATGCTGAGCCTTCTTGCAAGCTCCCTCGCAACCGTGCTCTTGCCGGATCCTGCAGGGCCGTCTATTGCTATGTTGAGGATCCCGGAGAGGTCTGTGCGGAGACGTACGGCCTCGTTGAGATAAACGTACCTGGGCGCATCTATATGCTGCTCCGTCTGGAGCATGACGCGTATGCAAAGGGGCAAAGAGCCGGAAATGGGCGGCTCCATGCATGAGAACAGTGCGCAGGATGAAAAGCCCGCTTCGCGTGCGGCCTTGGCAGGATATATTGCCGTTATGTCCTGTGTGGATGAAAAGAATATGCAGGAAACCTGTGATATATCCAGAGAATTCTGCTTTACTATCTCATTAAGGAGGCGCGCGGTCTCCGTGCGGATCTCATCCGCAGTATCTGCGGAAATGGTTGTTGCACCGCGGATTGCTGTCATAATGTTCCTCCGGCCGCGGCCTTGCCCGCGCAGTATCCGGTTGAGAAGGCCGTCTGCAGATTGAAGCCTCCCGTCAGGGCATCCACGTCCAGGACTTCGCCGCAGAAGTACATGCCGTCACAGCATTTGCTTTCAAATGTCTTGGGATTTATCTCCTTCACGGAAATCCCGCCGGACGTAATTATGGCCTCGTCCCATCCCCTGACTCCGTCCAGGAGGATGTCGAAGTGCTTGAGAAGCTTTACTATGGCCTGCCTCTCATCCCTCGTCACCACATTCACCTTCTTGTCCAGAGGCACCCCCGCACGCTTTATGATATATCTCATAAGCTCATGGGGCATGAGGTCCTTGAGGCAGTTGAAGACGTCCTTGTTCTGGTTCTCACTGAAGAGCTTTAAAACCTTCTGCCCGAGCTCCGCATCCGTTATGGCAGGCTTGAAGTCCAGCATGAGATGCACCCTGGACATGTTGAGGTGGCAGATCCTGCTTGAGACGGAAAGGACAATGGGCCCCGAGATGCCGTAATGCGTGAAGAGCATCTCGCCGAAATATGAGCCGACGTGGTTGAAATCCAGGTACATGTGAAGCTGCACGTTGCGGAGTGACAGTCCCTGCAGCTCCTCGAAGTCCGGCCTTGTGTTGAGGCCGCACAGGGCCGGCCTGCACTCGTTTACCGTATGTCCCTCCTGCTGTGCAAACACATACCCGTCCCCTGTTGAGCCTGTGGAAGGATATGTGAGGCCGCCTGTGGCTATTATTACCTTGTCATAAACTTCCGTCTGTATGGCCGGAAGCACTATGGGGTATGCGCTGTCCAGGTGCTGCACCTTGCAGGAGGTTACCTCAAAGAACTGCGGAATGGCAAGATACTCTTCCGCCATGGTCTGCCTGGCCTTGGACATGTACCTTATCCTGGCAGCCGTATGGGGCCTTCTGTTGGGCTTTATTTTGATGACCTGCCTGTTGAGTACTATGTTTACGCGGTATTTCTCCAGAACCCTCTCAAGGGTTTTGGTTACGTCACTTGCGTGGTCCGAGGCGGGGAACGCCCTGTTGCCCCTCTCTATCTTCACCGGCATGCCTTCCGACTCAAAAAAGCGAATGCAGTCATCGGGCGTGAACCTTGATATCGCGCCCGACAAAAACCTGCCGTTATTAACTACATTGGCCAGGAACTCCTCCTCAGAGCACCGGTTGGTGAAGTTGCACCTTCCCTTGCCCGTTATATAGATCTTCTTCCCGAGCTTTTCATTCTTTTCGAAAAGGGTCACGTCCGCCCCTTCCCTGGCTGCCGTGGCTGCGGCCATAAGGCCTGCCGCCCCGCCGCCTATAACTGCTATCTTCATCTCGCCTTTTTATGCCGGTATTGTATGTATGTATGCTCGCAGGGGCCCGCCAGGGTCATGCCCGCCGGGGAAGGACATGCGCCTTTGCCCCGGGCCCTTTTCGGGGCCCGCCTGCGGTTGGATCATTGCATCAGTCTGCGTCCGTGTTGACTTCCTTTAAGACTGCCTCAAGCAGCTTTGCGGTTATGTCATACACTTCGGGGCACTCGCTTGCCCTGGGGCCCGCAACGTTGAGGTCCAGGCCGTCCACAAGGTCTTCAAGCCAGTCCAGGATGTCATCCACATCGCGCTCATTGCGCACAATGAGATGGGGCTTGCCCAGGATTCCTGCATACTGGTCTGTAAGCTGAGCGCCGTTGGACTTTCTGGAGCTTCTCGGGTACACGATGAGCGTTGCATCCGAGTCTCTCACATTCCAGCGCGTGCGCTGTATTACGTCCGCGAGGGGCGTCTCTACAAGTTCCGGAAAAAGCCTGCGGATGCCGGGCTCTTCCGGCATGTCCTCCGCCCATCCGTCCAAAGGGCACCATCCTTTGATGGTTATCCCGTGTGCCCTTGCAACGTCAAGGGCTGCCCTGTCTGCTCCTGTCTGTCCACCGGAGCGGATAACTGCTATTTTGTTCATTCAAGTTGCATCTCTCTAGATGCCTGTATCTCCTAAACTATACCTGTTAGCTATATTTTGACAGCAAGCTTAAAGCTGCCTTTTAGAACCGTCCGGTCCCTGTACGCATAGAGCTGGCGGCTGGAGGGACGGAAGATTCCGGGTGACGGGGTTCTGCCATATAAACCTTGGTCTTATGTGGTTAATCCTGTTCGTGATTATATGGAATCTGTTATATCTCAGACGGCTCATTCCCAACGGGAGCTTGCCGTATGATTCGTTGATTTGCCGGCCCTGAAGAGCCGGCTGCATGGCGCTAAAATGCGCGCATATATGCCGTATGAGGCCGCATGCGGCCCTGCAGGGCACTAAATGGGCCCTGGGGCGTCATACCGGATACACCTTGTCCGGGTTCTTTGCCATGTCCGTGTCCACGGCAAGGTCCCTGGCCTTGCGCCACTTGAAGAAGTTGGTGGCTACTTCAGGGAACAGGGCGTATGACAGGACGTCTTCCTCACAGGTGTAGAAGCCTGCGTCCTTCACAGTCTGGGTAAGGGAATCCATCTCATCCGTGAGAAGGTCCGCGGGGCGGCAGTCTATGACCTGCTCGCCGCCCTTCATGCACATAGCCATGACTTCTGGGTCCTTCTCCCCGGGTACGGCGCCGTACTTGCCGAGCATGATGTCCTTGAACTGGCCCGTGAGGGTCTTGTACCTGCCGAAAAGGACGTTCCATACGGCCTGGGTGCCTACTATCTGGGATGAAGGCGTGACTAAAGGCGGATATCCGCAGGCCTTGCGCACTACGGGAACCTCCGCGAGGCACTCATCCAGCTTGTCCGACTGCCCGGCCTGCTTGAGCTGGGAAATTAAGTTGGAAAGCATTCCGCCGGGAACCTGGTAACGGAGCGTGTTGATGTCTATCCTTCTTACCTTGGGGCTTAAGAAGCCGTCCTTTTCCAGGCGCGCCGCAACCTTGTTGAAGTGCTCCACCGCGGGAAGCAGCTCGTTTATGTCTATGCCGGTGTCAAACGGCGTGCCCTTGAGCGTTGCCACAAGGGGCTCCGTTGCAGGGTTGGAAGAGCCGTTGCCCAAGGGGGACAGCGCGCAGTCCACGATGTCCGCGCCTGCGTTTATGGCCATGAGGTACACCATGTCTCCGGTGCCAGTTGTGTTGTGCGTGTGGATATGAACCTTGGTCTCAGGCCTAAGTTCTGCCTTGAGCTCCTTCACGAGCTCATACGCAGTGTACGGCATGAGCAGGTTCGCCATGTCCTTTATGCAGATGTTGTCCGCTCCCATGTCCTCCAGGGTCTTTGCGTACTTTACGAAATACTCCGTTGTGTGCACGGGGCTTGTTGTGTATGAGATGGCGCACTCGCAGATGCACTTTCCGCCCGCGCCGTACTTCTTTGTGGCGTTTACGGACGCCTCAAGATTGCGGGGGTCATTGAGGGCATCGAAGATGCGCATCACCCCCACGCCGTTCTCTATGGCCTTGTCCACGAACCTGTCCACAACGTCATCCGCATAGTGCCTGTATCCCAGAAGGTTCTGCCCCCTTAAGAGCATCTGGATGGGCGTCTTCTTAAGATGTTTCTTAAGATTCCTCAAGCGGTCCCAGGGGTCCTCGTTGAGGAAACGGAGCGCCGTGTCAAACGTTGCGCCGCCCCAGGCCTCAAGGGAATAGTATCCTATGCTGTCCAGAAGGTCCAGCATGGGCTCCATCTCGTCATATCTCATTCTTGTGGCCGCCAGGGACTGGTGGGCGTCACGGAGGATTGTATCTGTAATCTGAACTTTCTTAGCTTCCATTTATATGTAGTCTCCGGTATATGAAAGTTGCCGTATATGTTCATTAAACGGCCCTTTAATGGCCTTGTGCCCGAAAAAGGTGCAGCCGCGAAAGGCTGAAAGGCCTCTTAAAAGAGCCTTGGGGCGGGCCCTTTGCACGGTTGTACGGTCCGCAGCATTTCCGCGGGGTTATGCTATGGCGCAGGCGATGGCCTGGGCGGCCTGGGTTGCGGTCTCCTGCGCCGCCGCCGCGGCTGCGGTGCCGTCCACGTAGGCGCTGAAGCAGGCAAGAAGGATGCCGGCCGCTATTGCGGAGCCAATTACTCCGGCTACGTTGGGCCCCATGGCATGCATTAACAAGTGGTTCTGCGGGTCGTATTCCCGTCCCACATCCTCCGATATCCGCGCTGCCATAGGGACTGCCGAAACTCCGGCGGAGCCTATGAGAGGATTTATCTTTCCGTGCGTTGCCTTGCACATGATCTTTGCAACAAGGATGCCGCCTATGGTTCCGATGATGAATGCAAGCAGTCCGAGGACTATTATGTATATGGTATCAAGCGTCAGGAAGATCTCTCCCTTCGCCTTGCAGCCTACCGCAAGGCCTAAGAAGATTGTGACCGTGTTCATGAGGCCGTTCTGGGCCTGGCTGGAAAGCCTTGACACAACGCCTGACTCACGGAACAGGTTGCCCAGCATGAGCATGCCTAAAAGGGCAATTGACGAGGGCAGGATTAAGCCGACGACAAGGGTTACTATTATGGGGAAAAGGACCTTTTCGATCTTGCTTACCTGGCGAAGCTGCTTCATCTTGATTGTCTTCTCTTTCTTCGTGGTAAGCGCCTTCATCAGAGGTTTTTGTATTATCGGAATCAAAGCCATGTACGAGTACGCCGCAATGGCTATCATTGGAATGTAGTCACTCGCCAGCTGCGATGTGACGTATATCGCGGTAGGGCCGTCCGCACCGCCTATGATTGCTATGGACGCCGCTTCGGCTACGGAGAATCCGAGGAGGATTGCCAGAATGAAGGCCACAAAGACGCCCAGCTGGGCGCCGGCGCCTATGAGCATGCTCTTGGGATTGGCAATCAGGGGGCCGAAGTCCGTCATGCACCCTATCCCCAAGAAGATCAGCGGCGGATAGATCACCTTGTCCACGCCGTAGTACAGGTACCACAGGAGCCCGCGGTTTGTGACTGCGTCATAATCGTTGATGATCTCCCCCGTCACTTCGTCCACGGGGTATGTGCCCCAGAGAACGGACTCTGCGCCCGGAATGTTTATAAGGAATATTCCGAAGGATATCGGCAGAAGCAGCATGGGCTCATATTTGCGGACAATGGCAAGATACATGAGGAGGAACGAGATGATCAGCATGACGTAGTTGCGCCAGTCTCCCGATAAAAACCCCATGGACTTGTACAGGTTTGTAAATATTCCGCCTATGTCAAACGCCAGTAAATTCAAAGCCATAAACCCCCTCTGGCCGTCAGCTGATGGTCGCAATCAGTGTGTTGGTCTCAACGTTGGCGCCTTTCGTAACGGCGTAAGTCACAACACCCTCGCAGGGGGCAGTGATGTCATTGTCCATCTTCATGGCCTCAAGGACCACAATGGCCTGGTCCTTTTTGACCTTCGTTCCGTCTGCCACAAGCAGGTTCTTAATCATTCCCGGGAAAGGAGAGAGAACCTTGGTTCCGTCTGCAGGGGCGGCCTTGGTTTCAGCTGCGGGAGCAGCCGCCGCGGGCGCAGCCTGCGCTGCGGGTGCGGCTTTGGAAGCTGCAGGAGCTGCAACAACTGTGCCGTCCTCTCCCAGCTCCTCTACGCCTACGGAATAGCTCTTGCCATCTACTGTCACAATAAAATTACGCATATATGTTGCTCCTTTCTCCTTTACAGTCTCCTGATCCTCCGCACTACGAACTCAGCCTTCGGGCTCTCTTTTTCATAGTACGCCATTATTGCCGCCATAATCGCCGCAACAACCTGCGGAGGTATTTCCTCCTCTGCCTCCACAAGGGCTTCCAGATCCTTTGGAATCTCATCCTCCGTTATCTCGCCCTTTCTGAGCTTCTCCGCATACTCCTTGGCCTGCCTCTCCTGGTCCTCATGGACCGCCTTTTCCGCTTTCTTCTGCGCGCTTCTCTGCTTGTGCTCCGTAATTGCTGCAAGATTGTTGGTCTTGCGCATGAGAAGGCCTATGAGCCAGATGATTAAAATGAGCAGGCATATTCCGAGGAACACCACAAGGAACCCTATGAGCGCATACAGGAAGGGCTCTCCGTAGTTGTCGAAATAGAAGTTGCCGTCCTCATTCGGCACTATGTCAAGCAGAATGTTAAGCATCCCCATTTTGTCACCTCAGCAGCATCTGGAGCGTGGCTATAAGGTACTGCTTCACCAAAGCAGGCTCCACAATGTCATCTATGTATCCGCCGTGGGCGCAGTTGATAGGGTCTGAATTCTCATCCGCATACCTTGCGGCAAGCTGCTGCTCCGTTGCACCCTTCTCTCCCCGGAACTCTATCTCAGCCCCCTGGACGCTGTCAAAGAGGGCAATCTTCGCATCCGCAAAGGCTATGGAGTAATCGTACCCCATGCTCTTTGCGGCAAAGAGTGTGTATCCGAGGCCTATTGCCTTGTCCGTAACCACAGAAATTCTGGGGCTTGTGAGCCCGTCCAGCATGGAGATGTACTCCCCTGTCTCTTTAAGGACCAGGCTGTTGTTGGTCTCAAGGTCCGCCCGTATCCCAAGGGAGTTGACGAAAGTTATATACGGCAGCTCATAGAAGCCGGCGAGCTCCGCAAAGTCCCTTGCCTTGCGTATGTTCTTGGCGTTTATCTCCACGCCTCCCTTTGAGGACTGCACAAGGGCGGCCACCGCTATGCCTCCTATGCGGCCGAGATAGCACCTGTACTCCGGGGAGTAATCCCTGCCGATTTCTATTGCAGTGCCCTCGTCAAAGACAAGGGAAATGTCGCGCTCCGCTTTATCCAGCTCCGGGATGGATGAGTTGAGGTCCTCACAGTCCTGTATCTGCACGGACAGAATCTCATCTATGGCTGCAATCTTCCCTGCGGCCTCCTTAAGGTCCGCCACCGTGAAGGACGTGAGGTTGGCAAAGCCCAAAGCACGGCTGCCTCCCACCTTCTCCTTGGCAAGGTTGACGCCGTTCTTTGCGGATATGACAAGCGGGCTTGATGCGGCCAGGACGCTCTTTTTGTCTATGAAGAAATTGAAGTCGCAGATGCCTGCAAGCACGGCTGTCTGCCCGTACACTTCACCGTTAACGATGAGGTACTGGGGCACGCTTCCTTTGAGCTGCGCCGATTTTAAAAGAAGGGATGCGAGACCTTCAAGGACGTCTGTGCCCTCGCCGATTCTTACACCCTGTGATGACAATAAGTATATGACTGATGCGGAGCATCTTTCGGCCTGCTCCAGGCACTTTACGATTTTGGCGCAGTTGGCTTTCGAGACTCCGCCGGAAAGCACTGCCGGATTCTGGGCAACAATGCAGAAAGGAGCCCCGTCTATGGTGGCAAATCCTGTAACCACTCCTTCGCCCTGCGCATCCTCGCCGTAGAAATCATTTCTGGAAAAGCTGAAAGAAGAGAACTCAACGAAGCTGTCGGCGTCAATGATCTCCTGTATGTCTTTCCGTATTGCTTTGCCCGCGTCTTTTACCTGCTGCCTGCGTTTCTGTAACAATGAGATTTTATCCATAAAAGCTCCTGAAGGCAAAAATCCGTTCCTGCCGCCCTTTGCATGGCAAATTCGTGAAGACGGCAAAAATTTCTTCAGCATAGAGTATACCAAAAGCGTTTTTTAAAATCAACCTACTTTTGACACTTTCTCCCTCTTTGTGTTTTTTTTGTGAATAAAGCTCATCCAATGG
>JAJPYR010000018.1 GCA_021204825.1 Clostridia bacterium
GGATACTGCCCTGCCGAACATTTCCATGAGATCGTCTTCGTAGACGCTCGGAGTGGAGCAGAATTTGCCTCTGCCCTTGGCGTACTTCTGGTTGCACCGCCATACAATCCTTCGGTACGGGGCCGTGGAGTGCCAGATCTTTGGACCGTACATGTTGCCGCAGTCTCCGCAAAGCAGCTTGCCGGAGAACGCCGTGCTGGAGTTTTGGCTTGCAATGGGCTGGCGTCCCTCTGCCTTCATAGCCGCCGTCTTCTCCTGGATGTAATCCCACTCCTCCGGGTCGATGATTGCCGCGTGGCTGTTCTCCACATAGTACTGCGGCACTTCGCCCTCGTTCTTCTTGTGGGTCTTGGTAAGGAAATCCACGGTGAACGTCTTTTGCAGGATGGCAGCACCCTTGTACTTCTCGTTGGCAAGAAGCCTTTCAATGTATGTGTAGGTGTAGGTCTTATTGCTCTTTGTGCGTATCCCCTCATCTGACAGAATCCTGGATATTTCAGAAGGTGAGCGTCCCTGGTTGTACAGCCTGTAGATGCGCTTCACCAGTTCTGCCTCGTCAGGCTCTATCTCCGGACCGCCGTCCGCACCCTTCCTGTACCCGAGGAATGCCTTGTACGGCATGGACACCTTGCCGTCCGCGAACCGCTTGCGCTGGCCCCATGTCACGTTCTCGGAAAGCGACCTGCTCTCTTCCTGCGCGAGGGAGCTCATTATCGTGATTAGCATCTCGCCCTTGGAGTCCAGCGTGTAGATGTTCTCCTTCTGGAAATATACCTCCACTCCATGCTCCTTGAGACTTCGCACCGTGGTGAGCGTGTCCACCGTGTTGCGCGCGAACCTGGACACGGACTTCGTTACGATAAGGTCAATCTTGCCCGCCAGCGCATCGCCTATCATTCTTTTGAATCCGTCCCTGTGCCTTGTGGTTGTGGCTGAGATGCCCTCGTCCGTGTAGACTTCAACAAACTTCCAGTTCGGGTTGTCCTTTATGTACTTTGTGTAGTAGTCCACCTGCGCCTCGAATGACGTGAGCTGTTCCTCGAAGTCCGTGGACACTCTGGCGTATGCCGCCACCCTTCTCTTTACCGCATTGTCCGCAGCCTGAGCTTTGGAGCGGATGGTTATGGTAGCGGGTATTACGGTTACTTTAATCATTCTGTTCTTTCTGCCTCCTTTGCCTTTCAAATTCCTTTTCTCTTGCTGTCTGCTTCATCTCGTCCGTCCAGCTCTCCCTGCGCGAGACCGGCTTCATCTCCGCCGGCAGTTCCTTGCCGGAGAAGGTGCGCACCAGCAGCGTATCGTTCGCCCGGATGTCTATGCGCTCTATCTCGTCCACGCTCCGCACGACAGTCCCGAGAGCATCACAGAGCCTGTGCTCCTGGACCGGCTTCATGGAGCAAGGATTCGGCTCCCTGTGGTATCCGCAGCACCGCCATATCACTATGTCGTGCCTTTCCAGCCTTGTCATCCTGCGTCCGCACTCGGCGCAGAAGATTCTGCCCTTCAGGTCGTATCCGTCCTTCACATCGGGGCGGCAGAACTTCACGCTGCGCTCATCCATCATGCGCCGGACTTCAAGAAAATCCTCCATGGACACAATGGCCTCATGAGATTCCTTTGCAAGGTACATAGGCTTTTCTCCGTTGTTTACACAGCGCTTCTTAGAGATATGATCCTGCGTGTAGGTGGTCTGCAGAATGATGTTGCCGGTGTAGATGTAGTTGTTGAGCATCCGGCTTACCCTTGTGCGCAGCCATTTAACCCCTGTCTTCTTTGTGAGCTCCCTGGCAATCGCGTAGTATCCTTTCCCGGACAGATATTCTTTGAACGCATAGCGTACGTATTTCGCCTCGTCCTCAAACACCACGAACTTCTCGCCGTCATACCGGTATCCGTACTCTGTGACATGCCAGGGTTTGCCTTCTTCGAAGTTCTTGTTTATTCGCCAGAGCATGTTCTCGCTCACGGACCTGCTCTCCTCCTGGGCTATGGACGCCACGAGGGTTATTATCATCTCGCCCTCGTAGGATATGGAGTGCAGGTTCTGCTCCTCGAAGAACACGTCAATGCCCAAAAGCTTCAGCTCACGGACTGTCTCAAGGAGCGTTACGGTATTCCTTGCGAACCTCGAGATGGCCTTCGTCACGATCATGTCAATCTTCCCGGCCCTGCAGTCGTCCAGCATGCGCTGGAATCCCTCGCGCACCGGCTTTGTGCCGGTCACCGCATAGTCCGCGTACACGCCGGCGAACTCCCAGTCCTTTACCTTATTAATATAGGTCTTGTAGTAGTCCTCCTGCGCCTCCAAGGAATGCTCTGCGGCATCCTTTGCGGCGGACACCCTGGCATACGCAGCCACGCGCTTTCTGCGCTTTTGCGGCGGGTTGGCGAACACCACTTGCCTTACAATCTTCTCCATGCCCGCCTCACTTTGTGTATCTGAATATGCCGTCCGGCTTGAGCCCGTAATGCTGCATAAGGGCATCCCTTGCGGCATCGCTCCTTTCCTCCAGGACCACGCCTTCCGCTATGAGCTTTTCTAAGAGACAGGCCGCAAGAAAATAGTTCATGAGCTCATTGCAGTCATGTGTCATGTCCTTTCTCCTTCAAAATACGGATTGTATCAACATACATCACTCTTTTGCCCCGGATAGTCAAGGAGATACCGGATTGATACCGTCATCTTTTCTGGGCTTTTTTGTGGGCCTCTGGGCGTTCCAATAAGACATGCGGCAAGTGTCGGAACAGAACTGCTTCTCGCGCTTGTGCGGCGTCTGCGGCACGATTTTACCGCAGCAGCGGCAACGCTTTATGTCTCTCCTAAGCTCCGGATGCCGGTGCAGGTAGCTTCTCAAAGCCGCGCTTGACATGCCGATCGATTTGGCTATCTCCGCCTCGCTTATGTCCCGGGCAAGCATGCTGTTTATCGTGTCTGTCTGTTTAGGTGTCATGAGTTAAACTCCTCCTTCACCTATCCTGGGAACGAAACAGCGTCGCCGCTTACCGTTTTTAGAAAATTTGCGCAAAAAAAACCTGCCCGGTCTCCCGGACAGGCTCTTTAGTATCTTTAAGTTTTGTCTGTATCACTCTCTTCCGGCTGCTCCACTTCGGATTCCTGCTCCGCTTTGGCCTCCGCCTTGGCTTCAGCCTCCGCCTCTGCTTCCGGCTCGTCCGTGGTCTTAGTGAGCTGCTTTATGATCTGGTTCGCGCCCGTTGCGGTAAGGCCGCTGGCCCCGCCGGATTTATCAAAACTGCCCGGTTTTAAAAAGTCGCTAAATTATCCTTCATAATATCAGCCCGGATCAGACCCTTTACTTCATGCTGACATGATTTCACGCAGAAGCAGACTGCTTTTAGCCCTTATCCGTGGACCGTGACTGGCCGCCGGCTGCCTTGGCGGCCTTCTTCCTTGCGTATGCAACTCTTTCTTCCTGTGTCATTTTGTGGAATGTGACAAGATGCATATGTGAACCGAATATCCATGAGCCCGGCTTGATTTCCATATCATCATATGCCCATCCTTCACTGCGCTGCTCTTCGATGAACTCTCCTAACTGATCTGCTGTGGCACGGATCTCCATGTACTTATGATCAAAATCCGGGTTGTTTGGGTCTATCGGCATGAAGACCTGGCGCGCTTTATGCTTGCTGCGCCCGTATGCCGCCATTATGACCAGCACCAGAACAACCACTACAATGACTATAACTATAAACGCTGCCATTTATCTCTCACTCCATTTCATTTAAAGTTACACTACAGCTCCGTGCCCGCAGTATTAGCGGTCAGCATGTATTGGCTTAATACCTGCAGTTCTAACAGGGCAATTCGTCTTTGCAGAAGATGAATTATTCTTCAAAGTGGCGGAAAAACTTAATGATATTCTACATAACTATGAATTTTGTTAAGTTTTGCTTGCTTTTACGGGCCGCATATTGTATAATACCTCAACAAATGTGCGTGGATTAAGCCAATCCGCGCATTTTTCATACCTCACGCAAAAACGGCGCAGACGGCATCATCCGGCCTGCGCTTTTGCTTTTCCCACGGTACACAACAAAACGGCACCCCTCTGTCCGGGCACCTGTGTCTCATGATTCTTCCGTTGTTATTGTTATGGTGTGTCTGTGTGCCTGCCTTTCCGCAATGGTTTCCTGTAAAAGCTCCTATGTTGTTCCTGTGGCCGTCAAGCTACGAACATGCCGCCGGGGTAGCTTATCTGAATGGCGCTCTGGATGTACGTAGAGACCGGAATGTCCGGTTCATGGTCTAAAAAGAACATCTCCATCTTCCCCAGCTCTTTGCGCATATGCTCCATTAAGACATGAGTGTACCGCTGGAGGGTAATGTTGATGTTGCTGTGGCCTAAGATCTCCGAGGTGGTCTTCACGTCTATGCCACACTCAAGAGCACGTGTTGCAAAGGTGTGCCTCAGTGCGTGGAATCCTCTGTGCCGGATGCCAAGCTGTGAGAGAAACCTTGAAAATAGTGCCTGGTATGTCCTCATCTTTACTGGCTTTCCGCGCCGGCTTATTACGTGCTTGCAGTCCCTGTTCTCATACAGCTCCTTTATGTACGGATACAGTATGTCCGGTATTGGAATGGTCCTGGCAGACTTATGGGTCTTGGGAGATGTCACTATCCTTCCGTACACGCCGTTTCTGTCCTTTGCGTAATATGAGGTTTTGGATATGCGGATGGTCCTGGAATGCATGTTGATGTCATCCCATGTAAGGGCGAGGAGCTCCCCTATCCTAAGTCCCATGCCGGCGGAGATGAGGATGCCGTACAGCCTTAGGTCACTGCTTCTTTGCACGGCCTGTACAAGTTTCCTTTGCTCCTGGACTGTAAAGCACTCCACTTCCCTTTCCGTATGCTCCGGCAGATGCATGCTGCCTGTGTTGTCCACGTCCGTGACCTTCATACGCACGGCCTCTTTAACTGCCATCTTAAGAGTGGAGACTATGCTGGCTATGGTGTTGTATGCAAGGCGCTTCCCCACAAGGGTCTGAATGAAGTCCTGCAGGACTTCTGCAGACAGCTCATCCAGATCCTTTTCCCCTAATGACGGGCAGATGTGGCATCCGGAATTCTCCGTATAACGGATTATGGTGCTCCATTTGAGCCTTGTGCTGCTCTCTTCCAGCCAGCGGTTCATCCATTCTGTGACTTTCATGATGTTCTTCCCTCCCGTTGCATAATGGGTGCATTATACAACAGCGTCAGGCCATAAAGCATTCGGAGAGCCCATGGCATGATGCATAATATTGACCCTTGACTACTCTGAGGGCAAAATTATTGAAACGAACTGAAATTTTGCACTAAAAAAGCCGCCCACCGAAGTGAGCGGTCTTATCTTGTATTAAAAAATCCATGAAAACACAGGATGCCTGTCCGGGCTAACGCTCCTGCAAATATTGCGAACGCTTTTATCAAAAATTCTGCTCCCTCGCGAGCGGTATCAAAGTGCGATGTCCTGGAAATTTAAAAGACCTTCCGTAACGGAAGGACTTTTGCCTGCTGTATGTTCAGTTGGTGTCACCCGCGGATTGCTCCTTTTCCGCGAACATGGCCTTGCAGAACCCGATGACACATCCATGGCCTTGAAGCTGGCTGGGCACATGGCTGATGTGTCCGCGGAAATGGCATCGGGGATGCAGCCGCCGGCCATTATGCTCTTTCCGCTGCGGTCCATGATGTCATGCTTTGTGTGTCTGTGAATAAAGTCCGTTTTCAGCCGGACGGACATCAGTCTGATCACTGCTGCGTTATGCTGTCAGCCGGAGAATCTTTTATACCTGGATGCATGTCATGAAGCAGCTTCGCCTCACTGATGCATAAAATGACATACCACAGCAGAAACAGCGCTATCATGATGACTGCGCCCGCTGATCCGAACCAGGAATCAAGCGTGTAGCTGTATACATAACCCATAAGAGCAGCAGCCAGTGCAGACACTGCAGTTGCAACTGCAAACACGGCTATATTGGCTTTGCGTGACTTGCAGCAGGAGTAAAAGACTGCAAACGCAACGCCGGCTGCAATGACAGGCTCCGGTATGAAGAACAGTGCATAACCACTGTCGCGCCCCGTATTGAGCAGACATCCGATAACATACCATAATATGGTGACTGCAAATCCTATCACAATCAGCAGTATCTTCAATATTTTCTTCATCATACGCTGCCTCTCCGCTGAAGACATGCCCGGATCAAAATGAGCCATCCGCCCGGCCAAAGCACCTGCATTCCTGCTTTTGTTCCTCCGCTGTAAAATGCAAAGCAGTACATACCATGCGGCGAAAGACGCCAGCACCACAACCGGGATAATCACAAGCACGGAGAATGACAGTGCTGCCAGGCAATACAGTATCAGTGCAAGCATTGCTGCAGACAGTATTGTCAGCACGGCAAAAAACTTCACGGAAGCCGAATACGATTTGTATGCTGAAAAGAACCATGCCAGGGAAAAAGCCGGGCAGACAAGAACAATGGGTGTGAACATCAGCAAGAGGTTCGTGGAACCTTCAAATATCATGTAAGACATTACACACCACACAATAATGTACAGGATCTCCAGGCTGAACCAGATCCATTTCATAACACCTGAATTTTTGCTCATGCCGCCCTCCTCCTTCCACATCCAAGACATGCACATGCAGAAACAGGCTGGGATTCTGACATCCCAGGCTTGCACAACTGACTGCGTACGGATGTGTCCTCTACTAAGTCTCCCGAAAGGGGTAATGTACTGGTAACGGGTACCATTGTATTCATGCTTTCACTGTAAAGCAGGAAATGCAAAAAAGCAAGAACACATGTGCTGCAAAATGCGTGCAATAGTGTGACATTTTTCAAAAACACACAATGCTGCGTCTATTGGCACCCTTCCGAAGGAAGCAAGGGTTATGCCTTAATGTTACAAACTGTATGTACAATGTGAGCAAACAGTATCCTTAAATATGCTGAAAAGGACCCTCTTGCGGGTCCTTTCCTATGTGAGGTTATATGCTGTCCTGCATGAGATGCGGATTACTCTCCCCTGTCATCTGCGGGTGCTGCAGGGAGGTCTGCAAACACATCGTCTGCACATGCATCCGGGGAAGCGTCTGATGTTGAGGCATCTGCTGCAGGGACTGCCCCGGATGCCTCAGCGGCATTTTGCTGTGTGAACTTTTCCGCAAGCTCTGCATTCTGCATGAAGTGAAGCTCTTCCTTTTTGAGGCCCTTGAAGATAAGGATTGTGAGGATAATGGTTACGATGATTCCGAGAAGGTCTGCCGCAGGGGCTGCAAAGAGCAGCCAGAAGATGCCGCTTCCTGCCTCCAACTTCTCTGCAACAACGGGGATGATGCACACAAGCGGGATGAAGAACACGATGTCTCTTATGAGGGAGGCTATCATGGCGTGGACGGGCTTGCCGAGGGACTGGAAAAAGATGGACGAGATCTTGATGACACAGGTGAAGATAATGAGGGACAGGAATATGCGGAAGGTGTATACGCCGTACTGCATGTAAAGGGCGGCGTCATAATCCGCCGACTCGTTTCCGGTGCCGAAGATGGAAACAACTCCCTGCGGATATGCCTCAAAGAGAATGGTTACTGCGGCGCCGACGATAAGCGTGGCAATTAAGACTATCTTGTAGGTCTGCCGGACTCTGTCAAACTTGCCGGCACCGTAATTGTAGCCGATGATAGGCTGGCCGCCCAGGACTATGCCTACTACGATGTTGATGACTATAGTGAAGACCTTGGTCTCTATGCCTATGATTGCAATGGGGATGTCCGGGCCGTATATGGAAAGGGCGCCGTACTTTGCAAGCATGTTGTTGCATGTAAGTGATATGGCAACTATTGAGATCTGTGTTATGAATGAAGATATGCCGAGCTTCACGCACATCCACATAAGGCGGAAGTCAGGGATGAACAGGGACTTGAGGCTTAAGCGGAACACCTTGGAGCGGGTGAAATAGACTATGGCCACGACAAAGGATACAACCTGTCCCATTACAGTGGCCCATGCGGCGCCGGTTACACCCCATCCGCAGCCGTAGATGAACACGGGGTCGAAGATGATGTTGATTATGGCTCCGCCACCCATGGAGATCATGGACCACGTGGGGCTTCCGTCCGCACGGATTATGGCGTTCATCATGTTCATGAGCATGAACACGGGGAAGAATCCGAGTATTATGGTGAAGTAGTCGTTTGCGTAGCCTATGGAGTTCTCAGACGCTCCAAAGCCGTACAGGATCTGGTTCTCAAGGGGATAGAATATGGCCAGAATCACAAGGGACATGACAAACGTGAGGAGAGTCATTGTCCCTATGGCCTTTGAGATCCTGGACTTTTTGCGGGACTCCAGATCCAAGTCCTGCTGCTCTTCGCCCTGGGCTATGCTCATGAAGGCTGCCGTGCCGTCTCCGAAGCACCATGCAAAAGCCTGCGCTATGATTGTGAGCGGGAACACGACAGAAGTGGCGGCGATGCCCAGCATCCCCACTTCGCTGTTTCCGATGAATATCTGGTCTATGATGTTGTACAGCGCGCTTATGAGCAGTGAAAGGACACACGGGATGGAAAACTTCAAGAGAAGCTTGCCCACCTTCTGCTCTCCCATAAAGCTGTTGTCTGAAGCCATATTCACTTACCTGCTTTCCGTTCTCTCTACGCCGCCAAAGCCTCTGCCGCCCGCCATTTGCAGGCAAATAAAAAAGCAGCCGCGTATAACCCGTGTAGTCGAATTATACGTAGCTGCCCTTAGCCCTGACGACTGAGCATATATTATCATAAACAAAATTTTTTTGCACGCGCACGCGCGCGTACCGCCGGGAAATGTTGCTTTTTAACACGCTTCTCGTGTGAATAATTCACATTTCTTTATGCACTATGCCCAGAAAACGCATAGGAATCATCTGTTCCCGTCTGTATCCTGCAAGGACAAGGTGCCCGTGATGTCCGCGTTTTCTGTACAGGCTGTGCTGCCTCCTGAAAACTGATCTGTCTTCCCCGGGCAGCCTTCCTCCGCGGAGGGCGCCTGTCCAGCGCCGTCCGGATCAGGGCCATCCGGATGAGAGCCGTCCGGATCAGGGCCATCCGGATGAGAGCCGTCCGGATGAAGTCCGTCCGGATTAGGGCCGGCCTGGTGCTGCTCCTGCTTTCTTATGCCCCTGAAAATTACCGCAGACAGGATGACGCACACAATGATGCCAAGGATGTCCGCGCCCGGGGCGGCAAAGAGAAGCGCCTCCACTCCCGTGCCGGGCAGGTATTTCTCTGCCGCCATGGGAAGGATTATGACAAGCGGGATGAAGGTTATGATGTCGCGGATGAGCGAGGCAACCATGGCTGAGACGGGCTTGCCTACGGCCTGGAAGAAAACCGAGGACATCTTTATGACGCCCGTGAAGATAATGAGGGACAGGAATATGCGCAGCGTGTACACGCCGTACTGGATATAGAGGGTCTTGTCATAATCCGCAGAGTCTATCGTGGTTCCGAAGATGGAGATTATGCCCTCCGGGAATGCCTCAAAGAGGATTGTGGCCACCGCCCCCACTATGAGCGTGGATATAAGAATGTCCTTGTAGCACCTGCGGACCCGGTCATATCTGCCTGCGCCGTAGTTGTAGCCTATGATGGGCTGGCCGCCGAGCACAATGCCTATGATTATGTTGTTGATTATTGTGAAGACCTTGGTCTCTATGCCTATTATGGCAATCGGAATGTCCTGGCCGTATGCGGATACGGCGCCGTATTTCGCGAGAAGGATGTTGAGGGCTATCGTTGTGGCGTCTATGGCAATCTGGTTTATGAAGGACGAGATGCCAAGCCTCATGCAGGCCCATATAAGATGAAAGTCCGGCAGAAAGGCCCTGAGGGAAAGCCGGAACATCCTTGAGCGGAACAGATATGCGACAAAGATTGCAAGGGACACCGTCTGGCCCATTACGGTGGCCCATGCGGCGCCTTTTATCCCCAAGTCACAGGCATAGATGAATATGGGGTCGAAGGCAATGTTTATGACCGCCCCGGCAACTGAGGCCGCCATTGCGTACCTCGGGGACCCGTCCGCTCGCACGACGCCGCTTAACATGTTCATGAGCATGAACACGGGAAAGAATGAGACCACTATGTTGAAGTAGTCCACGGCAAGGTCCAGCGAGTTCTCTGATGCCCCGAAAAGGTTCAAAATGGGCACCTTGAGCGGAAAGGCAATGGCGAGGATTATGATGCTGCAAAGAACAGTCATGGCCAGGGAGCCGCCGACGGCTCTGGAAAGGTGGCTCTTTTTGCGCGCCTCAGGCTCAATGTCCTCTGCGCCCTCTCCCTGCTCTATGCTCATGAAGGCAGCCGTGCCGTCCCCGAACATCCAGGCAAAGGCCTGGGCTATTATCGTGAGCGGGAATACTACCGTTGTGGCGGCTATGCCGAACATCCCCACACGGCTGTTGCCGATGAAGATCTGGTCCACTATATTGTAAAGCGCACTGATTACCAGTGACAGTATGCAGGGTATGGAGAACTTCAAAAGCAGCCTGCCAATCTTCTGCTCCCCGAGGTAACTGTTGTCTGTATGCATAAACTGTCTCCTGTCAGCATACGCAGCTCTGCATGTTCCCCTTGAAGGTAACGGAATCTGAACGGTGTGCTGCTTCTGCAGCAAAAATGCCTGTCCGCCTGTGCGGATTAAATTTTCTGCCTATATGTTGCTGTTTTCATTGCTTCCGTCTGCACTTGCGCAGGCATTGCCGGACTCCTCGGCCTGCATAGAAAACTTCTCTGCAAGCTCCAGATTGCGCCTGTATGCGGCCTCTTCCCTTTTAAGGCCCCGGAAGATTGAGACGGTCAGGATGGCCGCAAGGACGCAGCCGATGAGGTCTGACGCAGGGCCGGAGTACAGGATGTTTATGACCCCGGACCCGGGGCTGCACATCTCTGAGATGTACGGAATGAGAATTACGAGGGGTATGAAGGCAACAATGTCCCGCACTATGGCAACGGACATTGCCTTCCCGGGCTTTCCGAGGGCCTGGAAGACGGTTACGGAGATCCTTGCCACCCCGCTGCAGATGACCAGGGCCAGGAATATGCGCAGAGTGTGCACGCCGTATTCCACATAAAGGGCATGGTCTATGCCGGGCTCCTCCGCCGTTCCGAAGATGGAGATTATGCCCTCCGGGCAGGCCTCCAGGATTACTGTGACAACGGCGCCGATTATTATGGTCCAGAGCAGAATGAGCCTGTAACAGGACCGGACCCTGTCATACTTCCCCGCCCCGTGGTTGTAGCTTAGGACGGGCTGGCCGCCTAAGGCAAGGCCTGAGAAGATGTTGAAGATTACGGTGAAGATTCTGGTCTCTATGCCGATGACTGCAACGGGTATGTCCTTGCCGTACACGGAGGATGAGCCGTACCTGCTCAAAAGGATGTTGAGCGAGACCACCATTATGACTATGGCTATCTCGTTGAGGAACGAGGACATCCCCAGGACCAGGCACCTGCGTATAATCCGGAAGTCCGGAATGAAGGACCTGAGGGTAAGCCGGAACATCCTGGAACGGAACAGGGACAACGCGCACATGATGAGCGAAACGGATTGCCCCGCGGCCGTGGCCCATGCCGCTCCCTTCATGCCCCAGTCCAGGGCGTATATGAAGACCGGGTCCAGTATGATGTTGATTGCGGCGCCGGTTACGGATGCCGCCATGGCGTACTTTTCCGCTCCGTCCGCCCTCACCACCGCGTTGAGAGTGTTCATGAGCATGAACACGGGGAAGAACCCCACGATGATGTTGAAGTAGTCCGCGGAGCAGCTTATGGTGTTGTCCGATGCCCCCAGCAGGTACAGCAGGGGATCCTTCAAGGGAAACGTTACGGCAATGATTATGACGCTGAACAGGACGGTGAGGATTATGGCCCCGGCCACGGCTCTTGCAAGCCTGGAGTCTTTCCTTGCTTCCGGCGGTTCGCTGCCGTATTCTCCCTGCCGGATGGCCATATGCACCGCAGTGCCGTTCCCGCACATGAAGGCGAAGGCCTCGGCTACAAGTGTGAGCGGAAAAACGACCGTTGTAGCTATGTGGCCGTACATTCCCAGGCTGCTGAAGCCTATGAATATATGGTCCACGATGTTGTACAGGGCGCTGACAACCAGTGAGACAATGCAGGGAAGAGAGAACTTCGCGAGAAGCCTCCCTACTTTCTGCTCTCCCATGTAACTGTTGCCTCTCTGCATCATTGCTCTCTCCCGCTGCTTCAATGCATGCACAGGCCTCCGGTACCCGGAGAAGCCTTTCCGTTACTGTATTCCGTTAATTTCCGCAGTTTCCTCCGCAGTGTCCTGCGCCTGCGGAGCGCCTGCCTGCTGCGTGAACTTTTCCTTAAGCTCCAGGCTGCGCTTGTATGCGGCCTCTTCCTTTTTGAGGCCCCGGAAGATGAAGACTGTAAGTATGGCTGTCAGGACGCACCCTATGAAGTCTGCCGCAGGCCCTGCGTACAGCAGGGACACAACTCCTGAGCCCGGGTTGTACATCTCGGAGATGTACGGTATGAGAATCACAAGGGGTATGAAGGCCACAATGTCCCTCACAAGGGCCACCGCCATTGCCTTGCCGGGCTTTCCGAGGGCCTGGAACACAACGCCGGATATCTTGGTTACCCCGTTGCAGATGACAAGCGCCAGGAATATGCGCAAAGTGTATTTCCCGTACTCTATGTACAGGGACTGGTCATACCCGGATGAGTCTGTGGAAGTGCCGAATGCAGCCAGGATGTACTGCGGGATGGACTCTATAAGAATTGTAGCCGCAGCGCCCACAATCAATGTCCACAGCAGAATCAGTTTGTAACAGGACCGGACCCTGTCAAACTTTCTGGCGCCGTAATTGTACCCCAGGATGGGCTGCCCTCCGAGGACCAGGCCCGCGAATATGTTGAGGACTATCGTAAAGACCTTTGTCTCGATGCCAATCGCTGCAATGGGTATGTCCTCTCCGTATACGGACATGGCTCCGTATGAGCTGAGCAGCATGTTGAGGGATATTGCCATTATGTCTATGGCAATCTGGTTTATGAAAGAAGAGATGCCGAGGCGAATGCACTTCCAGATAAGCCTGAAGTCCGGAATGAAGGCCTTGAAGGAAAGCCGGAACATCCTGGAGCGGAACAGGTATATGATACAGAGCACGAATGAGACGACCTGTCCTGTAACTGTGGCCCATGCGGCACCCTTTATGCCCCACCCGCAGGCAAAGATGAATATGGGGTCCAGGATGATGTTGAGAATGGCGCCGGTGAGCGACGCTGCCATGGCATACCTTGGAGATCCGTCCGCCCTTACCACTGCGTTGAGCATGTTCATGAGCATGAACGCAGGGAAGAATGCCACGATTATGTTGAAGTAATCCACGGCATAGCCTATGGTGTTCTCCGAGGCCCCTAAAAGGTACAGGATGGGCTCCTTGAGAGGGAACGCAACGGCTATGATTATTACGCTGAAGATTACCGTAAGGGACAAAGTGCCTGCAACGGCTTTGGAAAGCTTTGAGCCCTTGCGCGTTTCAGGGGTCATGACGCCTTCGTCCTCACCCTCCGAGATGGCCATGAAGGCTGCCGTCCCGTCCCCGCACAGGTACGCGAACGCCTGGCCTATGACGGTTATGGGAAACACCACAGTCGTGGCTGCGATGCCGTACATACCCACGCTGCTGTTCCCTATGAATATCTGGTCTACGATATTGTACAGGGCGCTCACAAGCAGCGCCAGCATGCAGGGAACGGAGAACTTTGCAAGCAGCTTCCCTACCTTCTGCTCTCCCATATATGCATTGTCATTCTGCATGCGCCATGTCCCCCTTTGTCATACTTCCGCAGCTTAAGCGGAATGAAATGATACAGGCAGTTTAACGCCGGCCCAGGCGCATCATGGCGCGTCTTCACATGCAGAAGAGGGTGCACGATTATTACGTTATATATGCTCAAATCCGGCCCTTAAAGGGCGATGTCAGTACAGCTGGAATATGTACAGGTTGAGGAACAGGTACGTGTAGTATGCCACAAAGCAGCAGAGCATTATGATTCCTGCCACGCGGCCTATGTAATGCCTTCCCCCTGCTTCCCTGTCCTTTGTAAAGGATGAAAAGAAAATAATAAGCGCTGCTGCAAGCCCCACAAGGCCGCTTACTATGCCCTCATATGAGAATGAAAGCACGGACCCGGCAGAAGCCAGGGCGCCGACACCGCCAATTAACAGGATGTTGGCAATGTTGCTTCCTATGATGTTGCCTGTGGCAAGCCCCACGTTCCCTTTGCGGGCAGCCACTACGGATGTGACCAGCTCCGGCAAAGATGTGCCAAGGGCCACGATTGTGAGGGCCACTATCTCGGAAGGGATATTGAAGACATCCTCTGCAAGGAACTCAGCCGTGTCCACTACGAATATGCCGCCCACAGCCACACAGGCAAGGCCAAGGACTGTAAGGACAATAAGGAACCATACATGCTGGCACATGCCGTTGTACCAGGCAGTGAACCTGCCCTCTTTCTGCACCACCCTGGCACGCTTGCGCGTCCTGCGGCGGTGCTCATGCAGTGGCAGCTCCTCCGGCTGCGGATTCCTGTGCTGCCTGCGGGCCAGAAGGACGTTGTACACCATGAAGGCTATGTACAGGATTACAAGGATAAGCCCTTCCCACCATGCAAAGGACCAGCCTATATAGCCTAAGACTATGAACAGCACAGAGACTATTATAAGGAACGGAACGTCTATGAACCTTGTGGAAGTCTCCACAGGGAGCCTTGTTATGACTGCGGAAAGGCCCAGGATAAGCAGCACGTTCACTATGTTGCTCCCTAAGACATTGCCTATGATAATGTCCCCGTCCCCGGTTACTCCTGCGGTTATGGAAACGGCAAGCTCCGGGGCGGACGTGCAGAAGGCCACGACAGTGACGCCCACGATAAAGGCAGATACCTTCAGCTTCATGGCTATCCCGGAGGCGCCGTCCACGAGAAAGTCCGCACCCTTTAAAAGGAGCACAAAGCCTATTATTAAGAACAGAACCTCAAGCAATGCTTTCCCGACCATTCCTGCCCTCTGCCGTACAAACTAAAAGACTTCCGGCCACGCGAAAATTTCCGAAAGTCTTGTTACCATATCCTGCGGATCCTTATGGCGCCAGGCTCCAGGCCCTGTGGCCGTGATGACGAAGCCTGCCTTAAACTACTCCCTTTCAACGCCTGCAATTCTACCAAATTTTACAGGGGAATGTCAAACGCCTCAAGGGCCTGAAGAGCATTATGGACACAACTTCAGGGGGTGTTCAGACATATGTTAATCCGAAACATCCAGGCCCTGTATGGCCCTGGGGATTGCCCTCTCCACATCCCTTGCCGTAACGCAGTATTCCGTCCAGCGCTCAGAGGCAATTTCTGCGGCCCTGCCCATTATGTAAGACCCTGCCACACAGGCGTCATAAGCGGAAAGGCCCCTTGCAATGCTGCCTGCAATGAAGCCCGCAAGCATGTCCCCGGAACCGCCCTTGGACAGGGCGCTGTTTCCTGTGGCATTCACAGCAGTTCTCATACCGTCTGTTATTACGCTGGAAGAGCTCTTCAAAAGCACTGTGCAGCCGTATGCATCAGCAAAAGACCTGGCCTGGCGCACAGGATTGAAGTCTGCAGCAAAGGTGTCATCCATTCCAAACAGCCTTGCAAACTCTTTTACATGCGGGGTTACCACAACCTGGCAGACTGCCTTTTTCAGAGGCTCTGTGCCGAACATAGCAAGAGAGTTGAGGCCGTCTGCGTCTATTACAAGAGTGCCTTTGTATGTGGCCAGAAGATTGCATATGATGGCATACAGGTCCTTTGAAACTCCGCAGCCGCAGCCAACGAGGATGCACTTGGACAGGAGGTCAATGTCATCCAGATAGATGGCCTGCGGAAGCCGGCCAACTATAGCCTCACGGACAGCCTTGGATGTTGCCACCTTGGTGTACCCGCACCCGGAACGGAGAGCGCCGGCGGTTGCAAGGGCGGCGGCACCCAGATACTTGTCCGAGCCCACAACAAGGCATGCCGTGCCGTATGTCCCCTTGTGCGAGTTATGCTTTCTTTGCGGGAAGAATGCCTTAATGTCCTGCGGCTCATACATGGAGACGGTGTCCTGTATGATTCCGCTCTGTATGCCAATGACCTTGCGGATAATCCGGCCGCAGAAGTCCGGGCCGTCTGCAAGGAACAGGCCCGTCTTGTATTCCTGGATGGTTACGGTCATGTCTGCACGCACAGCGCAGCGCATGGCAAGCCCTGAATCCCCTGAAATGCCGCTGGGGATGTCCGCTGAGATGATGTATGCCCCGCTTGCGTTTATGGCATCTATGGCCTCCTGGAAGACACCGGCTACAGGCCTGGAAAGGCCGGTCCCGAAGATGCAGTCTATTATAATGTCTCCCTTAATCTCCCTTGCAAATGGCCCTTTGTAACGTGTCCATTCGCGTTCCAGGTCCTGTGAGAATCTGCCCTCTATCTGGTATACAGAACAGGAAATCCCGCGGCTTAAAAGCTCCGCTGCGCAGACGTATCCGTCTCCCCCGTTGTTGCCTGTTCCGCAGACAACAAGGACGGTCTTGAGGCCTTTCTCTTCCAGAACCCGCTGGGCTTCATCTGCTATGGCAGTGCCTGCCCTGTGCATGAGAGTCTCGGACGGTATGCCGATAGAATTTATAGTGTACTCATCCGCTTTGCGCATCTGGGAGTTGGAAAACAGCTGTATCATGGTTTCCTCCGGATATGGCGCCTACGGCTGCGCCAAGAGCTGTATGCATGATTTTGGATGTATATTTTACCGCAAACTGCGGAAAAAAGTACTATGCAAACATATAATTACTATGATTTTAGGTCATTTTTCATAAAGCCGGAACATATTCTCATAATCTGAGAGTGACTTCGCCGTAACTCAGGCGCACGGCGGAGCCGTCCCGGATGATCTTGAGGCGGCCGTCTTCCTCTATGTCCACAGAGCGGACCTTCAGGGTCTCCGTGTCCGTCTTTATAACCACATCCCTTCCAAGCCAGGGCATGTATGACTTGTACTCCGGGATGGTGTATTCCTTCTGCAGGGCATCCAAAAGGGATGCCTTGAACTGGCTTATGTTTATTGTCTTCCCTGTGGCTTTCTTAAGTGAGATGGCTGTATGGGCAAGCTCCTGGGGGATGTCATTGTTGATGTCTATCCCTATCCCCACTATGCTCCTGGAAAGAACGGAGCCTGTGAATGTGTTCTCTATAAGCGTCCCGGATATCTTGAGCCCGGACACAAGGATGTCATTGGCCCAGCGGATAACGGGCTTCACGCCGTAACTTTGCAGGACCTTGCAGACGGCCACACAACTGGATACCATTATGCGGAATGTCTGGGAGCTGTCATAATCTGTGTAATGCTTCATTACGGACAGGTATAGCCCTCCGTCCGGGGAAATGAAGGAGCGGCCCTTGGTGCCCCTGCCGTCTGTCTGACGGCAGCAGATTACGGTCATGTCCTCTCCGGTATCATTGCGCTTGCAGTATTCATTGGTGGAATCCGTTTCCCGTATTTCAATTGTCTTCATTCACTGTCTCCGTCTGCGTCTTCCACTGTATCTTCTGCTGCATCTGTATCCAGGTCCTCTCCAAGCCTTTTGAGGCAGTCCCTGGCGGTGTCATATGCAAAGCCTTTGGACATTAGATGGCGGAATGCCTTGCGCGTTGTGTCCTGCGTAATCTCCTTGCCCCTCATATAGCGGACAAGGACGCTGTATGCCTCGTCCACGTCTTCCGTATAATCCTCCAGGGCGGCCTCTATGGCCTCACGCTTTGCGCCCCGCTTGTACAGGTCTTCTGCAAGTGCCCTTTTGCCCTTGCCCTTTATGCTGCCCACGTACAGCTCACAGTATTTGAAGTCATCCAGAAGGCCGTAATAGCGGAGCTTCTCCTTCACGTATTCACACACAGGGGTCCTGTATCCCTTGCGCTCCAGATAGTCATCTATCTGTTTCTCCGTCTTCATGGAACCGGAAACTAGCTTCAAGGCCTGGTCTAAGGCAGTGGACTTCTCCTCGTCATACTGTATTTCATCCAGCTGGGACTTCTCTATCTCCATCCCGGCCTTCAAATGATGCTTTATGGCAATCTCCATCTTGAGGCCGCAGTAAAAGGTTCCGTCTACATAGACGGAACATCTCTCGGTGTTCTTTTTCTGTGTTTCTATCTGCGTAATTGTTGCCATATATAAGCTCTGATTAACCTGCAATTCAATTTATTTTATCATTGCGCCCCGGATTTTGTCAACAAGCGTTTGACTTATAACTGCCCTGTTATTATAATATAGGCAGTTAAAATCGAAAGGGAGAAAACCGCCCAAAAGCAGGCGGGAAGACTTAAAATGGCTGCAAATCTAGATTGGGGAAACCTTGGATTCGCTTATATGAAGACCCCCTACCGCTATGTCTCCAACTACAAAGACGGCAAGTGGGATGAAGGAACACTCACGACAGATGACACGGTTCGCATCTCTGAATGCGCATGTGTGCTCCAGTATGCTCAGACAGTATTCGAAGGCCTCAAGGCCTATACGACTGTAGACGGCAGAATAGTCACCTTCCGCCCGGACCTCAACGCAGCGCGCATGCTTGCATCCGCAAAGCGCCTTGAGATGCCCGTATTCCCTGAGGACAGATTCATTGACGCCGTAAACCAGGTAGTGGCTGCCAACCGCGACTATGTGCCACCTTACGGCTCCGGGGCAACCCTCTACATCCGTCCGTACATGTTCGGCTCTGACGCGATAATAGGCGTAAAGCCCGCCAATGAGTACCAGTTCAGGCTTTTCTGCACACCCGTCGGCCCCTACTTCAAGGAAGGCGTAAAGCCCATCGTCATCCGCGTCAGCGACTTTGACCGCGCCGCCCCGCACGGCACAGGCAACATAAAGGCCGGCCTGAACTACGCCATGAGCCTCTATGCAATCGTTGACGCCCATGAGAAAGGATTTGAGGAGAACATGTACCTCGACCCCGGCACACGCACATATGTTGAAGAGACCGGCGGCGCAAACTTCCTGTTCGTAACCGATGACGGAACAGTGGTCACTCCCCTTTCCGACTCCATCCTTCCTTCCATAACCCGCCGCTCCCTCTGCTACGTGGCAGAGAACTACTTGGGCCTCAAGGTTGAGCACCGCAAGGTGCGCTTTGATGAAGTAAAGGACTTCGCAGAGTGCGGCCTCTGCGGCACGGCTGCGGTCATCTCGCCCGTAGGAGCCATCTACGACCACGGCAACCTCATCCAGTTCCCCTCCGGAATGGAAAAAATGGGCCCCGTTATCCAGAAGCTCTACGACACCCTGACCGGCATCCAGATGGGCACCATAGAAGCCCCCGAGGGCTGGATCCACGAGATAAAATAAATCTCCCCCAGCCCATACACCAACACAGAATCTTACAGGTGCGTCCCCAACACGGGACGCCCTTTTTTGTGCGTTCAATCTTGAGCAGAGCTCCTGCATTCCTAATGCAAAGCCCCTGCCGGGAATTGGCGGGGGCTTGGGATAAGTTCGTTATGCAAGTATTGAATGCATTTTGATACATTGTGATTATACTGCTGCAGCAATCGTACTGGTGCAGGAGTCAGAAATTGAAATATTAGAGCCAATCGTTATGGTGTAGTTGACTGTAAACCATGCCAATACATCACTCTTGCTGTTGCTTTCTGAGAAGCTAAAGCTGTCTGTTAATATAGTTTTGCCTTCATCATCTGTACTACATTCAATAGTCGTTCCAGCGCCAAGCGAATTGCCATTGCCGATAAGGTTTCCGTCGTTATTGTAGTAGTACTCAATGTCAATGGATTCTGTATCATATGAAAGTATTCCGATGTTTGCAAAGTAACCTACAAGTTTAACTTCTGTGGCCGTCAAAGTTCCTGAATATGTGTATGTAACTCCTATACCTAAGAATCCACCGCTTGATGATTTAGTTGCCGTCAATGTAAGTTCAGGAATTTCAATTATAATTGCATATACAGAAAGCGAAGTTTCACCGACGAGAACAAGATCCGAAACATCTGTTATAGTATCCCATGTAGTATACCCGTTTTCATCGACAACCTCGTATGCCCAACCGAGGAATATATACGGATTGATGAGTTTTGTAGCCGCATCGCCATCATATGAGTACATCTCCCAGCCAGGGTCTAAAAGCGTATAATTGCCGTCGCTGCCGGTTATTACTGTCATGTTGTATTTGGAGTCTGTATTGTAATAGTAATGAACCGTTATAGTCTTATATTCAAAGTCCACATAGAAGGTCATGTCATCATCTACAACAGTCACAGTGGCTCCGTCTCCATAAGACTTACCTCCGTACGTCCATCCGTTTACGATGGCAAGCTGCGTTACAAGCTCCTCATTTGAAAGGCTTAATTCTGTGCCGTATTCAAGTGATATCGTGTACTCGTAATATCCGGTGTCTTCGTTGTATACGAACTGGCTGCCATTATTCTGGCTGGTTTCAGCTACCTCCAGCTCGCTTGCAAATGTAATATTGTAGTGATTGATGGTGTATACTGCATAGAACGGCTTATTGCCGCTTGCTGCAACATCATAGCTGGTATCGCCGTCTTCGGTCTGCCAGGTTACGGTGTAACCGCGCCTTACAGGAATTGCGAGCATGTTGTCTTCTGTGAGGGTTGTGCCAGCATAGTAGTACAATGTCTCCTCTGTGCATTCTTCGCTGTCTATGAAGGTTACCCCGTATGCCTGCTCCCAGTGAGCATATACTGTAATGTCTTCGGTTACAGGAAGGATGTAGCACTCATTGCCGCTGCTGTCCAGACCGGCAGAAAGGTTAAGATTGTTGCCATCAGCGTCAGCGTAGTAACTGATCATGTACCAGTTGCCGTCCGTTGCCTGTACAAGTGTATCCGCATCCTTTGCAAGATATGTGCTCTCGTATACGTGCTGGATGACGTTCTGAGATGTCTCATCTCCGTACTCACATCCCATAACAGTAACCGTGTATGTTATCTCACGGGTTGCCGTTATGGTTATGATGTTGTTGGTTGTGTCAAAGCTGGTGCTTGTCCATACGGCCTTGAGATCTTCGTCCTCTCTGTCATACTCGGAGATATCCGGGTAATCGAGAATTGTGTATATGTTTTGTTTGGATGAGTTGTAAAGAACGTACTGGCTTCCGAGGAATGTAGTTGCCTGATCTTCGTCCGAGAAGTAGAACTCTGCCAGACCAACTCTGAGATTTCCTGATCCTGTGTAATCCAGATATGTGGTGCCAAGGTCTGAAGTCATCTGATCCCAGTCTATATTTCCGCATATCTCGTCAAACGTTGTTCCGCCGAGGATGTCATCCCAGGTAAGGCCTTCGTAGATGCCAATATCGTACAGCGTGTCCGGTATTTCAAACGTGTCTACGTCACCGGGCATAATATAATCAAGAGTTACATCCAATTCTACAACGCCTGAGATAGACCCGGTAACCAGTAAGGAGCTCCAAGCGGTTGCGTCATCCGCATCGGATATAAATGTCGCAGTCAGATCACTTAATGACATTCCTGCCAGACCGGATATGGTGTCTCCGTTGAGCTTCAGATACCAGTTATTTGCGCCACTACCGTCTACAGAGTAAGTGTATTTATCCAGATATCCGGCAACCAATGCGCCGTAGTCATAACCGGACATATCGACAGGATCACTTCCGCTTCCGCTGATGCTGTTTACAACAGAAGTAATAATATTTGCAACGAGGCTTCTGAGATTCAGCATCCATTCCAGCTGGTTAATTATATCATCAACGAATGCTGTCATGGACATGATGCGGTATTCACTTGAACCACTGGCAGTCCTTCTCATGTAAACCATGTCATTGCGGATGGAAAGATTGAGAGTAGTATCCGCCTTGAAGACCAGGGTGTTTTGTGAGTAACTGATCTGGGCATCCAGCGAGAAGCTGCTGAAATCATCACTGATATTTAAGGATAATCCGTCAATGTTAAGAGTAAGGCTGTATATACTCATGAGGTCAACTGTCATGGAGCCGGCAAAGTAGAAGTTGTTGGCAAGCGAGTAATCAGTGCAGCCCTCTTCTCCGCTTGTGCTCATTACAGAGTTGACAAGCATCTCAACCATCGCATCCAGTCCGCTCCAATCCCAGTATGCAGAGAAGTCTACATACCCTTCATCTCCGGATTCAAGGTCTGTCACTCTTGTCACGGACTTGGTGAAGTCCATGGAGAGAGCCATCATGCTTTCCATATCGTTGTAATATACATTGGAAATGGATGCGCTTGCAAGGTTCTTGTTATTATCCCTTGTAACCGTTACGGTAAGGTCTCCCTCTGTTGCATCTTCGCCGTACATTGACAGTGCGTTAAGAACAAGCTGGAACTGTGTATCTGTTATAGTCAAGGCTTTGATGTAAGGGTCTGTAAGACTAAATGCTGCTGCTCCGGATTCGTATTCAATATCGGCAACGGTTAATGCATACTCGGAATCTTCCGTGTCATCCGTTGATGTGGCGCCCAGAAGATTGTCTATAAGTCCCTGGAGTCCGCCGTCCGCTATCATGGAGAAGATCCAGGATCCGAGGGAAGCGAACTGTGCCTGAGTTGTGGCTGAGAGATAATTATCCATGAGATCCTGTACATATTCTGCAACAGCAGACAGGATGGCCTGGAGGGTTTCATTGGATATTGTAAGGCTGCCAAGATCGCATGCTGCAAGGCCCATTGAGACAAGAGACATTATCTCGCTTCCGGGAACATAGAACATGAGCGGGCTGTAGTCTTTAGATGTTGTCTCCTTGTTGGAGATGGAAAGATAAATGTCAAGGTCTCCGTCTGTTGTTCCGTCATAGTTGCGGTCCATGATGTACAGGCCAATCACATAGCTGTCATCATCAGGATTAGGCGCTTCCATGACCACAGACGCATACATGTAGAACGGATTTGCTGCTGCCTCATCTGTATCTGTTTCATTTGTGTCATCCGGATCAGCTTCTGCGGCTTCGTCCGTGCCCCACTCTATGGCAAACGTTGCGGAGATGTTGTACTTGACGTTCCTGTAGTCAGTATACTCAGGGTTGTAATCATACTGAGTGCCTGAAATCTCAACAGTTATTGAATGCTCTGATATGAGCTCTGCAGCGGAAACCAGGTAATCTATCATGTAGCCGAACTCTGTTCCGGTGAGATAGTTTACATCCGTTGCAGAAGGCATCTGATAACCGCTGTCTCCCACTTTAGCCGTGATGTCGCTCAATGCAATGTCCACGCCGGAGATGCTGCCGCCAAGGCTTACGGAGAGGTTGAACTGGTTGTCGTGGTCCTTGGAGACATCCACTATCTCAAGGCTGAGGTTGGAAAGATCTACACTGCCAATGCTGAGAGATTCAAGTGACAGGCCGAATCCGCCGTTTGTGCCGGCTCCCATGGATGCCTTGGATACCATATCAATGATGTCCGCAGCCGTGAAGCTGAAGCTGCTGCTGGATGATTCATCACTTGTGCCGGAATCATCTGAATCAGAGCTTGAGAACAGGTCTGAAAGGAGATCCAGGAGTTCTGTATACAGCTCACTCTGCTGTATTGTGTCAAGGATATCGGACAGGCTCTGAGCATCATCGAAGTACCCGTTCGTGAACAGGCCCTGGATAAGGGCTGTAAGACGGCTGTCTGCATCTGCAAGGGCATCCTTGATGGCCTGTATGTCATCGCTGCCGGACTTCAGGCTGAGCTTGATGCCTACTGTGCCGTATGCCAGCATAAGTGTCTGGTCATTGGATTCATAGCTGAGATACAGCTCCTGCACTGTGTCGTTTACGCCAATGTATGTATGAACGTATACGTTAATGCCGTTGGACCAGTCTATTGTGCTTTCCTGTATGTCTAAGAATATTGTGGTGCCGCTTACATCCACGGCAATCGTTCCGGACAGGGATACGGACTGCGCGTCCACGATGTCCATGATGCCGTCTATGAGCTCTATAAGGTCTTCCGCGTCTGCATAATCACCTGTGGGTGCAGCAGCCACTGCGGATTCAGACTTGATGATGTCCATGGAAACGCCGTATCCGGACAGCTCTGCCGAGATGCCTTCGCCGTCCATTGTGAAAGTTACATTTCCAAGGGACTCAAGGGTGCTTTCATCCACTCCGAAAAGCTCACAGATGGCCGCAATGTCTATCTTGAAGGTGCCTGTCTGATTGTCTGTTGAGAAGATCTCGAAGAAGTCTCCGTCTCCGAACAGCTTGCCCATGACGCTTGCAAGGGTCTCGTTGTCCAGGATGGATACGATTGTTGCAATTACGCTGGCCGTTGCCTCTGCGGCTTCCCCTGCTCCGTCATCTGCATCCGTATCATCTGATGAGAAGAATGATTCTATAAGTGTTATGGCATCACTTACGCTTCCCTTCGCAAGGTAAGGCGCTGCAGAATTGTCTGCTGAGTACAGGGACAGATAGAACGTGCCGTCTGCGTAATAGAAGCCTATGGTCTTTGTTGTGGCTGAATCATTATAGAATGTGGCAGTTATGGTGCCGGATGCATCGGAGTTCTCAAGGCTGAAGAGTATCGTGGCTTCCACGGAAACATCATCACCGTAATCATACGAGATGTCTATCTCTGTTGTGCCTGTGAGAATGTCTGCGGTGGCTGTGATGCAGTCTATAAGCGCTGCAAGGTCATCTGCTGTGACGTACTCAGCACCTGAAGGCATTGTGCCTACGGAGCCTGTGGTTATATCCCAGTTATTAAGATCCAGGCTTATTGAGTCTGATGCATAGCTGAGGTTTACCTCGAAGGTGAATGCACCGTCCGGGGCTGTGGTTATATCCTGGAGATCCACGGTGACTCCCGCTATCTGAAGCTCAAGCCCGCCGTCTGCTCCTGCGCCGATGTACATATCGCTGAAAATGTCCATGACGCTGTTGGATGTGTTCTCTGTTGCATTTCCGGCGGCTGATGAATCAGTGTCTGTATCTGAGCCTGAGAACAGATTGATGATGTCAGAGATAATGTCTGTCAATGAGCCGGAAAGGTTTATTGCCACGCCGAAGCCTGTGAGGACATCCTGCAATGACTGTGCGTCCGAAGGCCACTGGCTGCCTGCATCCAGATAGAAGTTGGCAATCTCGGCTATCTTGTCATATGCGGCAACAAGGGATGCCTCAAGCTTGGCAAGGTCTGAGCTGTCTCCGCTGTCGAAGTTAAGCTCCAGGCCCACTTCTCCGTATGCAAGCTGCAGTGTGTTCGTGCTGCCGGTGTACAGAACGTAAATGTTCTGGGTTTCATTGTTGAGGCAGAAGCTTGCCGCCATGTATACGCTTATGCCGTCTGCCCAGGATACCGTGAGGTTGTCTATGGAGACATCTATGGAAGACGTGTCGCCTTCTGTGACAACGTCTGATACAACGATTGAACCGGTGAGTCCTACGGACTGGGCATCTATGATTTCCTGGATGCCGTTCAGAAGGTCTATAAGGTCATATGCGTCTGTATAGCTGTCCTTGTTGACGGTTACACTCTTTTCTGTTCCGGAGATGCTGAGGGATACGCCGTATGCATCTGACAGATCCAGTATGATGCCGTCTGTGCCCATGCTGACATATGCATCTCCGAGGTCTGTCTCCACGCCAAGGATCCCGCAGAGCCCTCCTATATCCAGCTTCCATGTACTGGAATCTGTTGCGCTGAGGATATCAAAGAATCCGCCGTCCGTGAAGAGGCCGTCCATGACGCTGGCAAAGGACTGGCTGTCCAGGAAGGATATGATTGTTGCAATTATGCTGACCGTCTCGTCTGCCGCGCTGTCATCAGCCTCAGGGTCATCCGATACCGTTGCGGATGTGCTGAAGTATCCGGTGATGACATTTACGGCTTCGCTTATGTCTGCCTTTATGCGGTACGGGCTCTCCGCTGCATCCGCTGAGTACAGGGACATGTAGAACATGCCGTCCTCGTAGCTGAACTCCAGAGTCTTTGTATATGAATCCGTATCATAGATCCTGGCGGTTATTGTGCCGGAGGCATTGGAGTTCTGCAGGCTGAAGAGGACGTCTGCGGAAAGGGCTACGGTGTTCTCATATTCGTCTGTATAATCGTACTCGAAGTATATCTCGGTTGTGCCTGTGAGAATGTCCGCCGTGGCGGTAATGCTGTTGATCAGCACAACGAGCTTGTCCGCAGTTACGTATTTTGTGCTTGCAGGGATTGTGCCTATTGTGCCGGCGCCCACCTCCCAGTCCGGAAGATACAGGCTGAAGGAGTCTGACTCATATGAGATATCTATGTCTATCGTGAAAGGCTCATTATGAGACTCTGTTGTGCTGTCATGGTTCGTGGAGACATCCTTTAAAAGAACGTCCACGCCGGCAATCTTCATCTCGAACCAGCCTGCATGCTCCTCATCCGTTGCCATGCCGAAAGACAGGTCTGCAAGGAGGCTCCAGATATCTATGCTGCCGGAATCTGTATCCGAGCTTGAGAACAGGTCTATGATTTCTGAAATGATGTCTGTTGCGGACTCCGTGGTTTCAATTGCCACGCCGAAGCCTGCAAGGATGTCATTCAGTGACTGCGCATCCTGAGTCCACTGGCTGCCCTCTGCAAGGTAATAGTTGGCTATCCCGGCTATCTTGTCATATGCGGCAACTAAGGCGTTCTCCAGCTTCTCCAGGTCTGTTCCGGAGCCGGTTTCGAAGCTGAGCTCCAGGCCTACGCTGCCGTATGCAAGCTGCAGCGTGTTGGTGCTGCCTGTATACAGAACGTAAATGTCCTGCGTCTTTCCGCCGAGAGTGAATTCTATTTCAAGGTATACGGTAATGCCGTCCGCCCAGGATACCGTGAGGTTGTCTATGGAGACAGCCACAGTGGTGCCTTCGTACTCCACATCTATGGAGCCTGTAAGGCCTACGGACTTGCCGACTATGAGGTTCTCCAGCTCCTCCATTATGGTTATGAAGCTTTCTGCGTCTGCATACTCTGTTGCGTCCACGGCAGTGATTTCCCCTTCGCTGTGGACTATGGAGAGCTCAAACGGGCCGTCATCCAGGTAGAAGCTGGTCTCGCCGGCTACAAAGGTCAGGGTGCCGAGGTTTACGTTCCCCACGCCGGACATCTCAAGAACCGTATCGGTGTCTATTTCAAACTTGCCCTCTTGCGTTATATAGAATGCATTGGCGAAGTCTGAGTCTGCAAGAAGACTGTACAGGAAGTCGCTGAAGCTGAAATTGCTGAACGATGAGATTATGTCCGTGATTGAGGTTGCGGCCTGCTCCGCTGCATTGTCAGATACAAGGGCGTATGCTGATGCTGTGGCAATCGAAGCCGTTGACGTGGACGATGACGAGGTTGCCTCAATGAACTCCGTTACGATGTTGATTGCCTCGCCGAGGTTTGTCTTTATCTTGAGCGGATTCATGTCCGCGGAATCCAGCGTGAGGTAAATTTCGGCGTCATTGTAATCCACGCCTATGTACTTCACAGCGGAGCCGTTGCCGAAGTCAAGGTCTATCTCAAGGTGTATGAGGGACTTTGTAAGATCCATCTGGAGCAGCAGCTCCACACTGAAGCTGTCCGTTGCATATGACAGGTCAAGCTGCGTCTCCTGTGAGAACATCATGGATACAAGGTTAAGAAGGCCGTTTATATTGTCATCCGTATCCATGTACTGTGCTTTCTGTTCAGTTGTAAGGGTTGCTACGGTCTGGTCTGAGAAGTTTACAGCTATGTCCATGTCCATTCCCCACAGGGAAAGGGTTGCGGACATGTCCCCGAGAGTTATGGTTTTTGCTCCGGTGTCCTCATCCGTGGCAATGTTGAAGGACATGTGGACAGGAATCTCAAGGCCGAGAAGGTTGATTACCGAATCCAGTGTGGCCGATGTGCCGTCTTCCGACACTACAAAGGTGCCGTCTGCAAGCTCCTCAAGCAGAGCATCCGTATCAAAGCCCGAACCGCTCCCAAGGACAGTGCTCCAAAGCCCGGCCGAGAATCCGCTGGTATCAAGGGCATTTACGTCCAGCTTTATCTTGGTCTCATCTCCGTATGCAAGGTACAGCCATAAGGGGCCGTTGTATGTGTAAGTTACATTGCCGTCGTCATCCAGTACTTCATTGCCATCATCATCCAATACCGCTTCATAGTAAATCGGATCCGATTCCTCCTCCATGTACAGCTTGATGTTCGCTAGGTCCGCACGGATGTCCATGTCATTGATGTCCAGGTACAGAAGGCCGGATATGGGCTGGTCCTGTCCGTCCACTGCCATATCCAGTGAGAAAGTCACGGGCTCTGTAAGAACTGATCCGAATGCCTGGGCAAGGCAGTCTGATATGGAAACGCTGGCCTCATAATCCACGTTTTGGCCTATGTAGGCAGAGAAGAAATTGTCATATGCGTCGTTGATGCAAAGGGATTCATTTCCGTATGTGTATACCGTTGTGCTGTTTGCCGTGCAGGTGGTTGCCACGGGTCCGAGCACGGTCTTGTAGACCTCGTTTACATCCAGCTCAAGGATCTGCCACTCGGAGTCAAACGTATATGTAAGGGTTGAATATGAGAATGTGGGGAATTCCGTAAGGCCGCCGGTTGCAACCATGTGCTGCTTGTAATAATACACGGCGGAGCGTTCCTGGTTTTCATACCCGTCATCTGTGTTGATGTTGAGATAGAATGTCTGTGTATATGTGCCGTCCCCGTTGTCCACGGCTGGGTCAGCGTGATCTATGGTCTTCTCATTGAGCACGTATACGGAAAATTCAGAGGGCGGGAAACCCCACTGCGTTCTGTAATCGGCTACGGAGCAGCTGCCTGCAGGAGTTGTACTGAATACTGTATCCAGGCCGCTGTATGAGCTCTTGCCGCCGGCCGCGTTGCGCCAGACAACCCAGTCATCCGTTGCGCAGGTCTGCACGCAGCTGTTGACAAGTGAGCTTGTGGCAATTTCAGTATTTATAGTCGCGCCGTTGTGATTCTGCTTGTATGACGTAAAGGTCTGGTTTACGCCGGCCGTGTTGTCTATGGTGCCGTTCGCCGTAGCATAATAATAGGGCTGGGACTTGAGCTTGTGGTTCATGTACCCTATGTTCTCATAGCCTTCATGCTGTGTAGGATCAGAACCGTCTGTGGGAAGCTCAAGGTCTATGGTCTGAAAGCCGTAGTCTATGATGTTGTCCGGCTTCCTGGTGAACATGATGCCGAACGTGGTTCCCAAAATGGCCACAACCAAAAGAACGCACACAATGATAATTACATTTCTTTTCGTATGGTGCTTCTTTACAGCTTTGGCCTCAATCCCGTCCCCGGACGAAAGAACCTCGTCCAGAACCTCCTGGTCCTTCTTTTTTATTTCATTTGAGTCCATGCAATGTACTCCTTCCCGCCGAATGGATTATCCATGTTTCAGGCAGCATCCCTGAAGGATCAACTGTCTCTGCGGCTGCCATTTCTGCGGCAGCTTCCGCTGCCTCTGCAGCTCTTTCCACTATTGCAAATTCCGGCTCTTTGACAGATTCCCCGGATGCAGAAACATCCGTGCTCACTTCTGTGGTCTCGGATGAGGCTTCATTGTCTTCCGTCATACCGTTATCCTGTTCAGCACAGAATACACTTAAGCGGTGTTTGCAGTTTGCCTCACAAGTCACCGGCAAAGCATTCCGGACAGAATGGGCCCGCATCTTGATTTCAAAGGCTCTGATATGTATCCACGGACTGCGGAGCAGTCCATGTCCAAGGATACCCTTTGGCTAATGATTCATTAATAAGGCGCATAATGCCCCATTGGGGGCAGCTTAATGCAAGTTTAGTGTTTTCAGTATAGGAATTTTAAGGCAGATTGTCAACTTTGTAATATAAAAATATGACAAAATCTAATAAATTTCACACAACTATAACAAATTCATTTTGTCCTCCGGCTTAGTTTTATGGAGAATATAATTCCAAAAGCGGCATTTTTCAGGGATTGTCCCAAGTCCCGGATTTGTCATATTCCTGGCTGATAAGCATGTCATGTAATGCCTCGCGGCTTTGAAGCACTCCCTGAAGGTTTATATGAGGCACACGGAGCGTGCTGCATTGGCACGCTGCTTTGGCACTGCAAGCGCGGGGCCGTTTTAATTGACATCTCAAGGGATTGCCATTATACTTGTACACAGATTATATGAGAGGCAGCAAGATGCTCACACTGGACAAGATATATCATGCGCAGTTCGTTTTGAGGGACGCCATACGCGAGACGGACATAATACATTCCCCCTCCCTTTCAGAGCAGACGGGATGCAACGTGTACCTCAAAACCGAGAACCTGCAGGTAACAGGCTCTTTCAAAGTCCGCGGCGCATATTACAAGATTTCCCAGCTCACGGAAGCCGAAAAGGCCAAGGGAGTCATTGCCTGCTCTGCAGGAAACCATGCGCAGGGCGTGGCCCTGGCTTCACAGAAGTTCGGCATAGACGCCAAAATATGCATGCCGGACGGGGCCCCTATATCCAAGGTTGAGGCCACGAAGCATTACGGAGCCGAGGTCATCCTGGTGCCCGGAGTGTATGATGACGCCCATAACGAGGCCGAGAGGCTCCGCGGGGAGTACGGCTACACCTTCATCCATCCCTTCGATGACGAGTACGTCATAGCAGGCCAGGGGACCATTGGCCTTGAGATCCTGAACGAGCTTCCCAATGTGGACGCTGTCTTTGTGCCCATCGGCGGCGGCGGGCTTATCTCCGGCGTGGCATACGCCATAAAGAGCCTCAAGCCCTCCATCAAGGTGTACGGCGTGCAGGCCGCGGGCGCTCCCTGCATGGCCAATGCCTTAGCTAAGAACAAGCTGGAGGCTTTGCCCTCCGTGAACACCATAGCAGACGGAATTGCCGTGAAGGAACCGGGTCCCCTTACCTTTGACTTCTGCTCCAGGTATGTGGACGGTGTTGTGACCGTAACGGATGAACAGATCTCCGCTGCCATTCTGGCGCTTATAGAGAAGCAGAAGATGATAGCCGAAGGCGCAGGCGCAGTGTCGCTTGCAGCCGTCATGTACAACAAAGTCCCGGATCTTCAGGGCAAGAACGTATGCTGTCTGATTTCAGGAGGCAACATAGACGTTACCATCCTCTCCAGGGTCATTAACCGCGGGCTTCTTATGTCCGGCAGAACATGCGACCTCACCATAGAGCTTGTGGACCGCCCCGGCCAGCTTGTGGAGGTTTCCCAGATAATAGCGGCCTGCGGCGGAAACGTGACCGGTGTCCTTCATGAGCGCTCCAACGAGGGAACGGACATCAACGGATGCTACCTCAAGATGGATATAGAAACCAGGAACTTTGAGCACATCAACGAGATAAAGACCAGGCTCCGCGAAGCAGGCTTCAAGCTCATATCCCGCAATTGAAACATGCCCCCTTCTGCGGGGCATGAATGTGTACATATATGCCCGTATCCCGCTCCTGCGGACCTTTATCCGGCCTCTTGGGAAGATGTGGATGCGGATGAATGAGAATACATAGCCCTCAAGGGGCTGTACAGGAGGCACGGCATGAAATACGTTGCAACAGACAAAGCACCGGCGGCAATCGGCCCTTACTCACAGGCCACTATAGCGGGCAGCCTGGTCTTTACATCCGGCCAGATACCCGTAAACCCTGCCACAGGGAACATAGAAGCCAAGGACATTGCAGGACAGACAGAGCAGGTCTGCAAAAACATTGCAGCCCTCCTGGATGCTGCGGGAAGCAGCATCGGGAAGGTTGTAAAGACGGTGTGCTTCCTTTCGGACATAAAGGACTTCGGGGCGTTCAACGCCGTGTATGAGACTTACTTTACCTCCAGGCCTGCCCGCTCCTGTGTGGCAGTGAAGGACATTCCCAAGGGATGCCTTGTGGAGATTGAGACCATTGCGGAGCTGTGACTGCAGCAGGCAGCAACAGTGCTTTGGACATGTTCATATGAAATGCAGAGCCTTAGGACAGACCGCTGCATTGCCGCTGCGTTTCGCTGAAGGGTGAGCATGTTATGTGAAATTTTACGACACTTAAGCTTTTTATATTTACTATTTTCATGAAATAAGTTATAGTGTCAGTATCCTACCGAAGGAGTGTTTATATGAAAGTAGCAGTTGTAACGGACAGCAACAGCGGAATAACCCAGGCTGAGGCGAAGGAACTTGGCATTGACGTCATCCCCATGCCCGTTCTCATAGAAGGCGAACAGTACCTTGAGGACATATCTTTGACTCAGGAACAGTTCTACGAGAAGCTCAGGGACATCAACATCAATATCTCCACATCCCAGCCCAATCCGGAGGATGTCGGCGAAGTCTGGGCTAAGAATCTCACAGATCATGACGCTGTCATTCACATTCCCATGTCCTCCGGCCTTTCCAATACATGCGAAACGCTTTTGAAGTATGCGCAGGATGATGACAGGTTCCGCGGCAAGGTATATGTCGTGGACAACCAGAGAATCTCCGTCACACAGAGGCAGTCCACATATGACGCCATCAAGATGGCCAATGAAGGCAAGGATGCGCAGGAGATATATGACTGGCTCATGGCTACAAAAATGACCTCCTCCATCTACATCATGGTGGATACGCTCAAGTACCTCAAAAAAGGCGGCAGACTCACTCCCGCCGTTGCCATGATAGGCACTATCCTAAAGCTCAAGCCCGTCCTTCAGATCCAGGGATACAAGCTGGACACATACAACAAGTC
>JAJPYR010000003.1:0-1874 GCA_021204825.1 Clostridia bacterium
TTCTGCTGGTGGCCCGTCATGCCCGTTATGGAGTTGTCCAGGATTATGACGGTTGAGTTGCTCTGGTTATAGGCTATGTTGGCAAGGCCTGTCATGCCGGAGTGCATGAACGTGGAGTCTCCTATGACTGCCACAGTTTTATGCTCGCTCTCCTCGCCCAAGGCCTTGTTGAAGCCGTGTATGGAGCTTACGGACGCTCCCATGCACAGCGTGAGCTCTATTGCGTTAAGCGGCGCAACGGCGCCAAGAGTGTAGCAGCCTATGTCTCCAAGGACAGTGACCTTGTTCTTTGCCAGAGTATAGAACATCCCTCTGTGAGGGCATCCGGCGCACATCACAGGCGGGCGTGCAGGCAGGCCTTTCTCTCCGTCTTTGCATTCCGGAACGGCCATGCCAAGCTTCTCTGCCACAAGGTCCTGTGAGAACTCCCCCTCCAAGGGGAATACGTCCTTGCCTATGACGTCCAGGCCAAGCTCTTTGCAGTAATCTTCTATGAACGGATCCAGCTCCTCCACTACGGCGAGCTTCTCCACTTTGGATGCAAAGTCCAGTATCATCTGCCTGGGCATGGGATATATCATGCCCAGCTTTAAAACGGATGCATTGTCCCCGCAGGCCTCTTTTACGTACTCATAGCATGCGGAAGATGTTATTACGCCAAGCTTTGTAGAGGCCATCTCGATGCGGTTGAAGGGGCAGACTTCCGCGTATTCCTCCAGCTTGCGCATCCTTGCCTCCACTACAGGATGGCGCCTTATTGCGTTGCCGGGCATCATGACGTACTTGGCTATATTCTTCTCATACGGCTTTACAGGGGGCTCCACCCTCTCCTGAGTCTCCACAAGGCTCTGTGAATGGGCCACACGCATGCACATCTTGACGATGACGGGCGTGTCATACTGCTCTGAAAGCTCATATGCCTTCTTGACGTACTCGCATGTCTCAGCGGAGTCTGACGGCTCCAGCATGGGAATCTTGGCGGCCTTTGCGTAATGCCTTGAGTCCTGCTCATTCTGTGAGGAGTGCATTGCGGGGTCATCCGCTACGCATATGACCATGCCTGCGTTCACGCCGGTGTACGAGCATGTGAACATAGGGTCTGCGGCCACGTTCATCCCCACGTGCTTCATGCCGCAGAAGCTCCTCTTTCCTGCAAGCGAAGCGCCGAAAGCCACTTCCATTGCCACTTTCTCATTAGGGGCCCACTCGCAGTATATCTCATCATACTTTGCGGCCTCCTCCGTGACCTCCGTGCTGGGAGTTCCCGGATAACTGGACGCCACGCAGCATCCTGCCTCATACAGGCCTCTCGCGAAAGCCTTGTTGCCAAGCATCAATTCCTTCATGCTGAACTCTTACCTGCCTTAATTGCCGTATCTTCCACGTCTGCCAAAGAGTATATCACCTGCATTGCAATAAAACAACAAATTATTGCATCTCTACATAAAAAACTTCACTCATATGCACTCTGACGGCCAACACTTCCAGCACCGCCTCAGGAGCCTTACAGCCTTGTGGTCGTATTGGTCATGCATTGACTGCTGTGGCAATCATATGAAGAGCATAGGGGCATTTCTAAACGCAGCTTGAAATTTTCCAAGTAACTTTCATGCTGAACTCAAGATTTTTCAAGGGAGTTTGACTGTCCAAAGCGGAATTTTTTCAAGGGACTTTCATGATGAACTCAAGATTTTCCAAGGAACTTTGATATGTAATCTCGGATTTTTCAAGGGACTTTTGATGGACAAAGTGAAATTTTTCCAAGGGACTTTGACATGCAATCCTGGATTTTTCAAGGGACTTACATACTGAAGCTGGAATTTTTCAAGGGAGTTTTATGGGTCAGAGTGGAAATTTTTCAAGGGACTTTTGCT
>JAJPYR010000003.1:1974-8417 GCA_021204825.1 Clostridia bacterium
GGAGTTTTATGGGTCAGAGTGGAAATTTTTCAAGGGACTTTTGCTACTGACTCTACATTTTTTAAAGAACTTTGACATAAATTCCTGGATTTTTCAAGGGACTTTTTAAAAGCCTCTGGCGTGTACCAGAGGCTAGTCATTGATGTTACTAAACCTGGATTATGACTCTCTTAACAGAAAAGCCATATATAACGGAAGGGTAAGGATTTTGCCATCTTCAGCTGAATTGCCTATATTGTACGCTCCTAGTTTTATTGCTTGTTCAACATTATATGTCTTATGATTGGTCAGAACAGTCTTAAGACTTTTAGTATTGCCGGTAGTAGACTTGGTCTCAACAGGTGTTAACTTTCCTTTGTATCTCATAACAAAGTCTAACTCCAACCCAGAGTTTTTCTTGAAATAATAGCACTTCCTGTTCATTTTACTGAACACATCTGCTACATAGCCCTCATATATATAGCCTTTATATGTAGCCATATCTCCTGATATTATATCATCTTGGGTGCCATCTTCCAACATGGATATAAAAAGCCCTATGTCTGCTGGATATACTTTATAAATATTATGAATGGAGTTTCCATCTAATGGCAGTTCCAATAAATCAAGATTACAACACCGGACTACAATTCCAGCATCTTCCAGCCAATGAATTGCTGAGCTGACTTGTACACCAGATGCCTTCTGTGGAAGAAGACTGATTTGGAATTTCTTGTTCTCTTTCGCCAATTGCTTTGGAATTGACACAAAACAATCCTTAATCAATTCGATATTCCTGCCTATGGCATATTTTGTCATATCTTTCCTATACTCAATTAAGATATCTCTTTGAATATTGAGAACTTTATTATACTGTTTTGACTTCAAAAACTCCTTAACCGCCTCAGGCATTCCTCCTACAACTATATACTTCTTTACAAGATCCATCATATTCAAATGAATGCCCTCAGGAACAGGCGTGACAGAGTCCATGCATTCCTTTAAACGGGCTATAACTTTATCTGAAATCCTATTTGCCCATAGAAATTCTTCAAAATCCAATGGATACATTTTATAGTTGTGAACAAATCCAACGGGATAAGAAACAGGTTTTTCACCGTATCCCTCAACACCTAACAGTGACCCAGTGGAAATGACATCATAACGCCCATCAATTTTAAAAAATTTCAGGGATGTAATTGCATTCGGACACGACTGTATTTCATCAAAAACAATCACGGTCTGGTGGGGGACAAAATTAAAGCCGGTATTAGGTCTGGATGACAGGTTCAGTATAATGTCATCAACATCCAATGAACCATTAAAAGATGGTATATACTCTGGATGATGGAAAAAATCAATGTACACAATATTTTTGTAGTGTTTTTCGCAAAACAGCATTACAGAAGTAGTCTTGCCACACTGACGACAACCCATAATAATCAAAGGTTTTTTTTCAGGATCACAGTACCACTCTTCAAGATCAGCATCTATCTTTCTTTTTAGTATAATCTCAGAAGCCATTTATATTACCATCCTATTGCTATTCAAACAAGGAAGCAACTAAGCAAAAAAATTGTAAACTAAGTATACAACAATTAAAATTTTTTTCAAGGGAGTTTTTAAAAAAATACAGATTTTTACAGCGACTTTCGCATCAAACTTTGGATTTTTCAAGGGACTTTAATATGCTATCTAGAATTTTTTAAGGGAGTTTGACTGTCTAAAGTAAAATTTTTTCTAGGGACTTTCATGCTAAACTCAAGATTTTTTAAGGGACTATGACATGCAATCCTGGATTTTTCAAGGGACTTTTTAAAAGCCTCCGGCGTATGCCAGAGGCTTAGATTGCTTTGTTGCCCACAGGGTCAGATAGGTGTATATGGGCTGAAAGACGTTATATGTGGGCTGTTTTAGGTCAGAAACCGGCCTTATGGAGCTCGTCCAGAAAGGCTCGCCTGCCGGCAAACCTGTCCTTCCACTGGGATGCTATATCCATAGCCAATTCCATCCCTCCAGGATAGTTTACAAGTTTCTTAAGGTAAGGCATCAAAGCTGCGTATTCGCTTCTCTTTGTGGTCTGCGGAGCTCTCCTCATAAGATAGTCCGCATAATACTTCTTGACTTCTTCCGGATACAAGGGCTTAAGCTTTTTTTCATACTGGTCCATCTGGTACGGAGGCTCTTTAAGAAGCTCGCTCAGCAGTCTGTCATACAGACCCTCTTCGTCCAGAAAGACAAATTTGTTCACCAGGTTCCCTTCCAGAATCCTTTCTCTGTACCCGGACCATTCCTCTGGATTGCATAATGCTTTCAGCTTCCTTATGTATTCGCGCAGGTCATAGCTGTATTTCGTGTCATTGAAGTGAGGGCCGTGATCGCAGGCAAAGATGTAAAACAGCAGCTCATTTTTGCAGTCCTTTTTCCTGCCGAGCTTTTCATACATGGAAATAAGCCTGACAACTTCCCTGGAGACAAATATCCCGTCCTCTTTGTCCTGGTTCCTGCTCTCTTTAAGCACCCGGACCGCTTCATCCGTTTTTCCACGCTGGTCAAGGTTATCCGCTGCCCAGATTCTCACATAAGGAGACCACCAGTACTTCTTTGCCTCGGCGTCTGTCTCATCCTGCGGATATCCTATTCTGTACATAAGTTCAAGCTTCTTTGCAACATTGGAGCCGAGGGACAGATCTATGATGCTTTGGTCTGACTTCTGGTCTTTTTCCCAATGGGAAATCTGTTCATCCACCCGTTCCATCTTGCGCATGAGGCATTCCCTTTCCTGGAATCCCTCATTCATCAGTTTCTCTATATCCCTGTAGTATTCATCGTACTCATGGCCGTCATTCACCGCATCATTCAGACGGTCAAGGATCTCAGCCTTGCACGGCATCTCACTGCATTTCTGCTCTATGTCCCGCCAGTACTTCATGCAGTCTTGCATGACGTCATACAGTTCTCCATCCGGATCCTCGCTTCCGAGCTGTCCAATCTTGTCATATACAGCTATGACCAGTTCATTGGCCGCTTTGAATTTGCCGTCTTCAATCATCTTGCCGACATACTTGTCCATGAAATGGCTCAGGTCACTGACATATGAATAGGAGATTCCATGGGTAAAGCTTGAATACCTGACTTCAATGTTCTCCAGCTCGTCAAAGAAGTCCGCAAGGTCATCCATATCCGAATCCTTGCTGAATCTGACAGTTATGAGGTTGGCAATTTTTGAATCATTCAGGGCAAGCTCCTTCAGAAGATCACGGAGCTGGCTCTCTGTAAGCTGGTCTATGAGATCATCAACCCCTGTAGAATCATCATCGTCCCAATCCTCGTCTTCGCTGTCAGCATCCTCAAGATAGCTGTCATCATCGTAATCTTCATCATCACTATGCATGTTTCATCCCTCTGTTCTTGTGTCGCATATACCTTCATTATGTTGCTGTCTGCAGGTGTATAACCCGTTATATGTGGTTCGTCTTGTGTCAGAAGCCGGCCTTTCGGAGCTCGTCCAGGAATGCAGGCTTGCGGCGGTAATCCATCTTCCAGCGCATTGCTATTTCATTGGCCAGGCTTTGGCCGCCGGGATAGCTTGCCACTTTCTTGAGGTACGGCATAAGCCTGGCGTAGTCATCCCTCTTGGATGTCTTAGGGGCCTGCCTTACTGCGTAGTCTGCATAGAATCTCATAAGTCTGTCCGGGTACAAGGGCTTCAGCTTGCCTTCATACTTGTCCACATAAGACAAACTGCCATCCTCAAGCAATGCATCGAGCAGACGCTCATACAGCCCCTCATCATCCAGGATTTCATACCGTATGGAGGAGAATCTGTTGCTTTGAAGCATCTTCTCCCTGTATTCCAGCCATTCCTCCGGCCTGCACAGGGTCTTAAGCTTACAGGCAAACTCATGCAGCCTGCTGCGCCCCCACCGAAGATCCATATCAAACAGGTAGTAAAGCAGTTCACGCTTGCAGTCCGCTGTCATGCCCAGATTCTCATACAGTTCAATGAGTTTCTGTGTCTCACTGTCTACAGCAGCATTGCTGTCCCTGTCCAGATCCCTGCTTTCTTTAAGCACCTGTATCGCTTCAATGCGCTTGTTCTCCAAAATGAGGCCGGCTGTATACTGGTCACGGACCTCCGGAAGTATCCAGTACTTCTTTATAACGGCCTCTATATCACTGCGCGGGCATCCCATTTCATCCATGAGCTCGATTTTATCCGTAACATAGCGTCCAAGGCTGCTTCTTTCCGGCTTAAGCTCCGAAGTTGCGGCTTCTGCTTCGGAGATGTCCCTGTCTATCCATTCCATCCTGCGCCTGAGGCATTTGTCATCCGTGAACTCATCCTCTATAATGTCCTGCAGGCCGTCCCCGTAATCATATGTCCTGGGCTCTTTGGTCAGTTCCTTCAGGCGTTCCATAAACTCCAGCTTAAAGGGATGGACAGACTTCTGCGCTATCTCACGCCAGTATTTCTCACAGGCTTCTACAACGTCTTCTAGATAGCCGTAATAATCATCCTCGGCTTTGTCATCGGTCTTTTCAAAGACGGCAATAATGACCTCATTCGCGGCATCAAACCTTCCGGCTTTTATAAGTTCCGGCACGTACCTGTCAATAAACTCTGTCAGTTCAAACGCGTATTCGGCCGATATGTCATCATAATAGCCGTTGGACTCATATGACACCTTGATGCGGTTCATCTCCTTAATGAGATTTGAGACATCCACTGCATCAGCTTTGCTGCCTGCACGGATTGCAATAATGTTGCCTACCTCCGGATTTTTGGCAGCCAGCTCCTTTAAAAGTTCCCTGACCTCCTTGTCAGAAAACCCGTCTATAATCCTGTTCAGCTCAGATGTGCCGGGCTGCACACTGCTGCCCTTGCCTGCAGATTCTGCCTCTGAGGCATCATACTCTTCCTCGTCTTCGTCATCCGTATCATCCGGATCTTCTTCATCATCGCAGTCTTCATCATAGTCTTCGTCATCGTAGTCTTCGTCGTAATCATCATCCCATTCGTCTTCATCCCGCTTCATGATTCATCCCCCTTGCATCTTTGTATTTCCACAGGTTATTGTATTGCTGCCCTCAGGCTGCAACCCGCTGCATGCGGCTTGTTTTGTGTCAGAAGCCTGCTCTTGCCAGCTCATCCATCATGGCAATTCTGCGTGGAAATCTTGCCTTCCACTGGCCGGCTATGTCTGCTGCCAGGACATCTCCGCCGGGATAGCTGCAAAGCTTTGCAAGATATGCCGCAAGTCTTGCGTAATACTCCCTGCTGGTGGCGGGTTCGCTCTCCCGGATTATGTAGTCCGCATAGAACTTCTTAAGCTGCTCCGGGAACAACGGCTTCAGAAGGTCTTCGTACCTGTCCATATCCTCAACGGACTGCCATTCGAGAATCTGGTCTAAAAGCCTTTCATACAGCCCGTCCTTTGCCATTAAAGGGCACCACTCCTGTATGAACTTTTCATCCTGCAGAATCCTTTCCCTGTATGCGGCCCACTCTTCAGGCGTGCAGGCATCTTCAAGCCTGGATATGTAGCCTGAAAGGCTGTCATGCGCCTGGTACCTGTAGAAATTGGTGTTGACAGCTGCATCAAACAGATAGTACGCAAGCTCCTGCTTGTATTCCTCTGTCCTGCCCAGCCTTGAGTACAGGTCTATAAGCGTTGCGCTGTTCTGCGTCTGCGTGAAATCATCTCCCTTGTCAAGCGCCTTGCTTTCCTGCAGGACCTGTATGGCGCTTTCCAGATCTCCCTGCACAAGCAGCAATTCAACCTTCCTGTCCCGTACTTCCGGCACTTGCCAGTATTTCCGTATTACTGCGTCTGTTTCTTCCGGAGAATACCCAAGACAAGCCATGAGCTCCAGCTTCTTTAAGACATTCTGCCCAAGGGCTCCGTACCTGCGGAAGACTTGCGGGCTCTGAGCCCTGTCCCACCATTCCAGCGTCTCATTGACCTGCTTCAGCCTGCGCCTCATCGCTGCCCTGCTGTCCGTGAACTCTTCACACAGGAGCTCTCCTATCTTTTCATTGAAGCTGTCATACATGCGCACTGTGCCGGCCATGCCTATGAACTGCTCATACAGCTGTGCCCTGAGGCGCCCTGAACAGTTGCGGATAATTTTGTGCCAGTAACCGATGCAGTCCTCCACAACATCCGGGAGCACCTGGCAATAGTCATACCTGGACATCTGTTCCGTCATGGCGTACACATGCGCGAGGACTTCATTGGCCTCGGCAAGCCTGCCGCCGGCAAAGAGTGACTGCATATGGGCGCCCAGCGCCTTTCTCAGCCTGTCTGCATAGTCTTCGGACAGGTTAATGTATTTCCTGTAATACCAGTAGGCTGGCTCTATGCTGTCTATATCCTTAATGATATCCTGTACAGGATTTGCATCCGTCCCGTCACAGCCGGGCTCCGGGTCCGTCTCCAGGTTCAGCAGGTTATCGCTGT
>JAJPYR010000088.1 GCA_021204825.1 Clostridia bacterium
ATCCCTAGTTCCCGAGATTTTTTATATCTACATCCCTTGGGATGTTAATCGGGCATTTGATTTTCAAAGCCGTGTAGACTTCATTCATGTGTTTAACTGGTTCCTGCGTAACGAACCACTCGTCATAAACATCAACTCTGTGGTTACTCAACGTACTTAATGCCGAGTCCACGCTTATCTTTGCCTTATTAAGCTTCTGGCTCATAATTTGGAACAGAGCAGTTGCCATAAAGGTCATCAAAAGATGTCCTCTGAAGGTTTCTTCTGTCTGCACATTTAGGGGAAGAAGACTTGCATTCTGCTTGGACAGTTCAAAGATTTTCTCAATCCTGTCTCTTTGGTAATAGAGCGGCAATACCTCGGCTGGAGTCAAATTTATGCTGGATATAATCACAAAAAAGCCTTGGCTGTGCAATTCATCAAAGAGTTCGTCATCAGACATCTTCTGTTCATTTGCGCGAAGGGATGTGTCTTTGTTTGCATGTCCTCTCGTGTTTATATCAAGGCACAGATACGCATACGCATCACGATCAGATTTGCTTCCAATCTTAACTGAAACACATTTAACATATAAGACCCTGCCATTGAATCTAACCATGTTTTCACGTGCTTCAATCCCTGCGCTATAATTGGCTAAGGTTTCCTTGAATACCTTCATGTTTTCACGGACACGAGATACAAACGGTATCTTCTCTTCGTAGAGAACATCTGCATTGGGGCCGGTGTAATAGCCTGCATCGAGTATTGCACATCCTGTTTCAATGCCGTATGCTTTCAATTCAGCAACAGTCCGGACAATAGTGCTGGCATCAATCACATTCCCCGCAACATATCTGAAGAACAAGGGCATTCCGGTGCTTTGCTGCACAACATAGATAAGACGCACTTCCTCGTTTATGACCCCATTATGTTTGCATATTGCCGTCAGAGGAAATTTAATTGCGCTGGACAGTCCTGTACTATCTATAAGGATACAGTCCTTTACCATTGTGGATGCAGGTGGTGTCTTATCAAAATTCTTCTCGTTTTCTTTCAGGAAACGCAAGTATTCCTTAAAAAATGCTTGCTTTGTGTCTTCACTGCCTAGAGTGCATAATGTTTCGCTTATCCTCTGTGAAGCCAGCTGCGCTTTAGGATACAAGTATTGTGCGTATGAAGTGTCAATCCAGTCCTCCGCGTGGCAGTTGGACTCCTTACTTACAATATAGTATGCCAGCAATGCATAGATTGTGTCTGGGTTAGGATAGCAGATTGCGTCTATGACCTTGTTATATCCGGACTTCTTTATAATCTCGTCACATATAAACACATCACCAAACGCAGGTGAGGCAGGGCGTCTTCTAGGAGGTTTCGTCCTCTTCGTCTGTACTGGAGCTATAAAGTCAGCAGGAACAGGACCATAGGTGTCGGTCTCAAGGTCGTATGTAAACATCCCAAGCTTGCGGCTTTTATATATGTTTTGCTCCTTGTCTATGACTAGACCAAGATATGTTGTTTTGCCCTTGCCAACAGGACTGCCTTTCCGCTTCACGTTGTCATCGTCTGGCATCCGGACGGATTCTGTTACAGTTGCATAACACCTTCCGTTCTTCTCCATATATTCGATATACATGGCCTCCCCATAAATATAGATATAATTTCTAAATTCTATCTACATTCTAGCACCAGCCATCGGCGAAGTCAACGATATGAAGCGGATTTTTGTTTCTACACCTGAATTTTTTAAAATTCTACGGGTGTTTATAATCAAAATTCCACATTTCTAGAGGGAGTTACCCTTGAAATCGGAAGAAATTGGCCGATTCGGCCTTCATTCTACATCTCATTTTGATGTAGATATAAAAAACTTAGGGAACTAGGGATAATGATATGGATGAATGTGAAAGCCGGAGGAGCAAACACTCTTCCGGCTTTTTGATGCATGACGGTTATGTGCGGCCGGGCGCTTGCCTGGCTGTTTCTTATTAGCTGTGCAGGCTGGATCAGTCATAAACTGTCCGGAGAAAAGATGTCACCTTTTCCAGATTCTCATCCGAATAGAAGCGGTCATCCGCGTGCTTGTATTTCTCATACTCAATGTATGTCACATTGCCGCCGGATTCAGCGCCTTCAACAGGGGAGCCGTCTGTGACGTATTCACCTGTCTCAAACGCCTCACATAGGCGCCTGGACTGGTTAATGGGAACGGATATGTCTGCTGTGCCGTGGCAGATATATACCTTGAGGCTTTGGACCTGCTCCCAGTTCTTCTGTATGTAATACCTGGGATCCATTTCGTTTATCTCATCCTGTGTGAGCTCTGCAACGGGCTTCCCGAGCCAGGCCTCCTCAAAGCTGCAGCCGATGTCCATGGTTATTCCTAAGGAGCTTGCCCATGTTAGCCAGGACGGAACGCCCTCGCTGCGGAAGTCTTCCTGTATTGTGGCGAGGTCCATGCACCCGTAGAAATCCACAAGGCCGTCTATATGCGAGCTTACGGAATATGAAAGGTCTTCCTCTCCTATGAACTTCACGCCGCTGAACTCGTCATCCGCCGTCACTGCCGCCATGGCTGCAAGATAGCCTCCGGCGGACTCGCCCCAGATTACAATTTTGTCCGCGTCATACCCGTATGTCTCTTCATTGGCTCTGAGGAAGCGCACTGCGGCCTTCACGTCTTCTATTGCGGCCGGGTACAGGGCTTCGCCGGACAGCCTGTAGTTGAGGGACGCGCACGCATATCCGCTGTCCCTGAAAAACCGGTACATAAACTGCGCCGGCCTGGAGTCCGCGTCATCGAAGCGGAACCCGCCGCCGTGCACCAGCACAAAAAGCGGGGCCGGGTCATCCGCGGTTGGAACATACAGATTGAGAGTGTCGCTTTCGGACACGTCCGCATACTGCACGCCCTCGTATGAGGTGCCCTGGGTGTATTCAGAGTTATCCAGCTCAAGCGTTGGGGATGTCCAGTTCCACCACATAATCTGCACCCCTCTCCACTGGAATATGCAGAAAAAGAGAATGATGAGGACAAGCGCAGCTATTATGATGACGGGTATGAGCCACAGCCTGCGTTTCCTTCTGTCTTCCGGCCTTGCGTTCCTTCCCATATTTCCACCGTGAATATTGTATCACCCCTCCCGGGGCTCCGCTAGTTCGCCAATTTTAGGACGCTTACGTTTGAAAGCACGTTATTGCGCGCATATTGTATCATAATGCTGCATTATGCTGCATTGCCTGTCAATGCGGCAGTGTATCTTTCCGGACTTTTGCCCTATGCCTTTTGCCTTTTGCCCTATGCCCTATGCCCTGTGCGGCCCGGCCACGCAGAGTTCCTCCTTTTAGACAAAGCAGCCAGGCTTTTTCAAACCCGGCTGCTTCTTATCTAAGGCTGCATGCTGTCCGCTAGGGGGAACACAATGTGTTAAATGCGGGCATCATGCATAGATGTTGTATTTGTTCCAATCCCACAGGTGAAGCCCTGCGTCCTTCAGCCGGAAAACCGGATTGGGGAGCCTGGTGCGTTCAGCCTGATTCACTTGGAAAGCTCTGTAGACTGTGCGGACTTCTTGAGGAAGGAGCCGGCGAATACAGGAACACAGGCAGCTACGAATGAAATGATGTAGAATATCATTCCGGCCAGTGAGATGCTGAGGGAAGCCTCCTCGCTCGCGGGATAGTTTACGGGGATGAAGTAAATGTCAGCGAAGAGGGAAACTCTTGTGTTGATGAACACGCATGCGCCTATGATGAGGAGCACTCCGGCAACAAGATCTGCCACCGGCAGTATGCGGCTGTCAACCTTGCCTGCAAGAAGCGGCGCGCCGACAAGGAGTATGATGGCTATGATTGCAAACACAATCGGGAGAGCGTTGACTTTCTGGCCGGACATGTATCCGGTCACTGATGATACGATGTAAATGATCAGTCCAACTAGTGCCAGGACGCCTGCTGCAATTGAAACCCATCCGAATGCGTTCATCTTTTTAATGGTGTTCATATCAGCCCTCCTTCTTCTTCTTTACTGCGGGAACAACTTCACATACTACATATGCAACCGCGCTGAGTGCGAACAGGGTTCCGGTTACGGCTTCAAGGGTGACATAGAAGATTCTCCATGAGGACCAGAGCTGTACCTTGTGGGTTGTATCGTTTGTGCCGTTGACGGCTGCGGAATTGACAAGTGAGTACAGCGCATACTTGATGTCAAGCTTTATGGCTGCGCAAAGGTTTGAATCCTTCTTTAATGAGGATGCGTTCCAGTAAGTGATTCCGCCGGTGTTGCCGAATCCGCAGAATGCGCATGTTCCGAACAGAAGAGACTCTTTGGGTGCTGCCGTGAGCGTTACGCTTGTGAAGTCTGTGATGTTGTAGCCCTTGAATCCCCACTCATTCCTGAGGATGTCAACCATCACGCCCTTGTTTGCAGAGGAGACGGTGGCACCGATACGGTTGTATGACGTCATGACTCCGTTTGCGCCCTGTACGTATGTCGTAGGATTTTCGCCTTCAGCCTCGATGAATGAAGACGGCTTGCCCTTAGGGGACTCGGACAGAGACTGCTGGAAATTCCTCAGCTCCATCTCACGCGCCTTCTGCTCTGTCATGAAGACAGCAACGCCGGAACGGTTGATTTCCTGAGAGTTGAATGCAAGATGCTTTACGTTGACGAAGCATCCCTTGGACTGGGCGCCCTGCACAACTGCGCTGGCGGTGTATCCGGAAAGGATTGGATCCTCTGAATAATACTCAGCACCGCGGCCGTTGTATGCGTTTCTGTGGAGGTTGGTTGCAGGTCCGCACATGCATATCATTCCAAGCATGAGCGTGCTCTCGCCGAGAACAAGCTGGCCGTCCCTGTAGCAAAGCTCCTTGTTCCAGCTGTATGCAAGGTTTGTTGCCGAAGGCGGTACTCTTGTGCCGTAATCGCCGTATACGTGTCCGCTAGGGGAATCGGGGTTCACATCGTTGATGTCCGTGAACGCCTCGCCCTTGTAGGAACCTTCGTTGAGATAATGGGAATCTGATCCTCCGGGGCCGTCATCGAATCCGCCGCCTGCAAAGCCTACAGACTCTATCTCTTCAAGATTATGGAATGAGTTTTCTGCAAATGCAAGGAACTCTTCGATTGTAACCTGGTTTACGAAATCATCCCAGCGGTCATCATCCCACTCTGCAAGCTGCATCTGGCTCATCGTGATTCCGCTGTCAACGCCCCATACATAGTCGGATGTGTCATCGTTTGTATGGAGAGTATAGAAATCATCCGTAAGCTGCTCAGCGAGTGTATCATCGGATGTGGCGATAAGGCCTGAATAAGTCTCGGGGTATGTGTTCTTCCAGTCGGATCTGGAAAGATACTTGATGGTGGAATCAAGGTTTGTGTCGAAGCCGTTCAGAATATCTGTTGCATAGCGGCCTGTTGTCAGCACGTTCGTGATGGTCTCGCCCGTGTCACTTGTGGAGAATGTTCTGGAATCAACATCAGTATCGGGATCTGTTGCAGTGTAATTCCAGGTGTAAACCTTCTCGGCATCGCCGTCTTCGGTCATGTTGGTATTCAAGGATGTAGTGTATCCCTGTTTTGCAAGCACATTCTCAAGTGCTTCATGAGCGCCGTTGCCGAGCGCGAAGTAATAATCGCCGTAGTCAAGGATGTATGTCTTGGCGTTGGTGTAGTCATAGCTTGCAAGGTTGGACATGTCCACATACAGGGTTATGGTCTGGCTCTCGCCGGGCTCAATAACATCAGTCTTCTCATAATCTATGAGCTGTATAGCGGACTTCTCAACGTTGTTCTGCTTGTCATATGAGGTGTAAGGAACCTGCACGTAGAGCTGGATGACATCCTTGCCTGCGACAGAACCGGTGTTGGTTACCTTTACGGTGAACTCAGCAAGGTCTTTGAGGTTTCCGTAAATAGTCGGGGTTCCTACGAACTCCTGGGTGAATGACGTGTATGAAAGTCCGTAGCCGAAGCCGTATGACACTTCGTTGTCATAATCCCATGTTCCGTCTGCCGTGCCAAGCGTGCCGTCAGCATTGACATACTGGCCGGCTGCCGCGTTGGATGCATTCGATGTAAGCTCGGAAGGTACTACCGTGTCATAGTATCTGGTCTCATAATAACGGTATCCGGTATAGATGCCCTCGGCCTCGATACAATATGAGTTCATGCTGTCTGCATCAAGGGATGACAGGTCGCCTGCCCACTCGGTCATGTCACCAAAGTTCATCATTGAAGGGTTGTCCGCAGTGTTTACCGCATAGATGTCTCCGAGATGAGCTGAAGGGTTGACTGTTCCGTTGAGAACTCTTGCCACAGAGTGGAATCCGTATGCTCCGGGATAGCCTATCCAGAGGATTGCGTCTATCTTGTCATCATTCTTGAGGCTGTCAATCTCAAGCTGCTGTGTGCTGTTTACAAGCACTATGACCTTGTTGAAGTTTTCTTCTGCGTAGGTTATGACAGCCTTCTCTTTCTGGGAAAGGCCGAGGATGTTGCCGCTGTCAGGAATATCATCCTTATCCATTCCGGTTGTGCCGTCTGAGCCGGGACGGTATTCATCTGACTCTCCGCCGGGACGTCCGAATACAACGATTGCCGTATCATAATCAGTGTTGTCGCTTGCGTAATTTGCGTTGTATGTGGCAAGATCCGTAAAGCTTGCCTCAGGAATGTCATCCGTTCCGGTAAGCTTTGAATATGCGGGGCTTGCTCCTGCAAATCCCTGCGCCTGAGCCCATCCGCCGACTTTGTCAGAATCATTGCAGTAGCCTTCATATGCTGCAAGCATCTGCGGGTTGAGCTGGAAACCTTCATCTGCAAATGATTCGTAAATTGTGTTGTCCTCCACTCCCGCAATATCAGCGATGCTGGCTGTGTCGTTGCCATAAATCGCCGCATAACTGCGGAGGCCTAAAAGTGTGATCTTGGCATCCTTGGCAATGGGAAGAGCCGCCTCTCCGGTGCTCTCATCCTCTACTTTGTTTTTGAGGAGGACCATTGTCTCGTCGGATGCTTCAATGGCAAAATCCCTGAGTCCTTCGTAAGCTGACTTGGCAGATGTGAATTCAGAATCCCATATCCATTGTACATCATCTGTATTCTCTGTCACGACTTTGGAACTCTGCGTGCCCAAATATGTATCGAGGGATGACGGATACTGCTCCATAACAACACCGATTGTGACGGAAATCACAAGCAGTCCTGCAAGGACAACGGTCAGCCCGCGAAATATTTTTGCAAGTTTAGCCATTTCGTTCCTCCTTATTTATTTGCACTATTGCCGTTTCTCCTTATTCATCTCTCCTGTCAAGGCATCATAATAAACAATAGCGTCTTGCCGGCCAGCCCCCCCAGCTGACCGTGCCTCATTTTAAAATGGCAGACTTGTTCCTTTTTGATTTTTCGCAGAGTGCAAATTTGTATGCGTAACTGCCGCCGTCTTCGGAGGTCCATTTACAGAACGCAATGCAATAAAAAGGACATTCTGCCATATAAGGACAGAATGTCTGCGACAGATGTTGTATGGAGCTGTGCCGGCAGGGGCTATTCCTCCTGCGGCTCCTCAGCGGGTGCCTCCTGCATATCCGCCGGGATGGGTATCGTGAAGCTTAGGGAAAAGATATGGTTTTTGAACTCTACGGCCATGACGCCTCCGTACGACTCAGCGCTGCGCTTCATGCTCAGCATTCCGTAACCGTGTTCGCTGGTGTCTTCCTGAGATGTGACGGGAAGCCCGTCCCTGAACTTTATCCTGTTCTCGCAGTAATTATCCACGGCAATGAACAGGAACAGGCCGCGCCTGCGGCACTCCATATTTATGACCCTCTTCTGCTCATCATCTATGTTTGCCACGGCGCGGATGGCGTTGTCCAGAGCGTTTCCGAACAGCGAGAATATGTCTACCGGATTCATAAAGTCCAGTGCGTGCCCGTCCACAACGTATGTGAGACGTATTCCGGACTTTTCACACACGAGGTACTTGTTGGACAAAAGGACGTCCAGGGACTTGTTGCCTGTTTTGGCAATGGCGCCGTATATCATGACGGCGTTTTCTGCATCCGAAAGGGCTATGTCCCTCTCTTCCACGCCCAGGCTGCGGATGGACTCAATCTGGTTCTTCAGGTCATGGCACTTGATGTTGATGAGATCTATGGACCTGCGGTCCATCTCATACTGCGTGGCCGCCGTGCGCTGCATGTTGTCCAGTATCTCGTTCTGCTTCTTGAGCTGCCCCTTGTCATACATGTAGAAGAACATGAAAATTATGACGATGTCAAAGGCAATGAATACGGCGCGCCACTCGAAGTAGTCAGCAGCCGCAAGGGACTGCTTGTTATACTGAAGGATGTATACGACAATCAAAAGAATGAGCGCCAGCACAATAAGCGAAATATGCTCCACGCCGAATCCGCCGCTGTCCGTCTTCAGTTTTGCAAGGCATATCCGGAAGCACACCAAATGAACTGCAACATAAAGAACAATTTCAACAATGGCTGAATACAGGGTGATTTCAACGGGATCCCATCCGCATGCAGCAGCTACAATGCAAGCTATGGAGTATGACAGGTTCTGTATGCAGGCGGCAGATATCGTGCAGAACAGTTCGTCCCAATAATCAGCTTTGAAACATACAGGCAGGATGGCAAGAGACAGGCAGAATGATATGAGATACCTGAAGTACGGGAAGTACTTCTCAAAAAACAGACCCAGCCCTGTGGATGCTGCAAGAAACAGCACAATGGTCAGAATAAGCCTCAGAACAAACTTCCTGCGCTTCCGGAAGACAACGCCGAAGACAAGTACGGCAACGGCTATCTCAGCCGCATGCAGGAGATAGCCGAAAATGTCACCATTGAGGAATTCATATACACTGTCCCAGAAAGCCATGGCCTAGCAGATGCCTCCCTTTCTGAAGTAGTTATTGAGGGCAGTCATGAACTCTTTCTTGCGTTTCCTGCTAACAGGAAGCTGGTTCTCTCCCAGGCATACGTTAACGCCGTCTATAGAAGTGACGTACCGCATGTTCACAAGAAACGAGTTGTTGCAGCGGAAGAAGTCATACGGCTCCAACTGCTTCTCTGTTTCACTTATCTTGCCGAGCTGCCTGTACTCCTTGCCTCCGTTTACGTGATAAATGAGGTAATGGTCCATTACCTCTATGTACATCAGGTCCTTGAGGGAAATACGCACCATGGAGTCATTGTTTCTGACGACCACGTAATGGTCATTGGCCATGTGTATCCTGTCTGCAATCCTGTCCATCAGAAGACTGAATGAGAAGAACTCAACCGGCTTGACAATATAACCTATGGCATCCACTTCGTACCCCTTCACAGAGTACTGGACCATGTTGGTTACAAATACAAGCGCCACCCCTTTATCCAGTTCCCGGAGCTTTCTCGCACAGTACATGCCATTCATCATGGGCAGATCAATGTCCATGAAAACGATGTCGTAATTTGCAGTATAGTCGGTAATGAAGTCCACGCCGTTCCCGAAAATCTGTATGTTAAAAGACAGGCTCTTTTCCTGCCCATACTTCTCGATGAAGCGCTGCAGTTTCTCTGCAGCATCCTTCTCATCCTCAATTATCGCAACTCTGTACATCATTTCGAACCGCCGCCCCAGAGCGGCCGGGCCAGATGGCTATATCCAAAGCCCGTCGGCTATATATGCTTTATCCGCACTTGCCAGCTTTTATGTCTGAAGCTATAAGAGTGTATGCATGGACTACGCAGTAGTCCATGCCAAAGGGGTACCCCTTTGGCCAGAATTTTTCTCTTACGTTTTGCTTTCGCACGTGTTATTTTATTACTTTGCAGTGTGGATTTCAAGGGCTTGCCGTCATTTTTTGCGGTATTGTCCAGTGTCGTATGGAAAGTTTACGCCAGATTTTTCAAACCCGGCGGTTTTCCACCCAGTCATGTGCTTACATTTTCACTGCTGAGTGCATGCATGAGCCTGCTCCCTTTCCAAAGTGAAGGCCCGGAGCATCTGCCCTGGCCTTCACCTGTATTATGATTATGTGTGTGAGAGTATGTGCTGTAAGATATTACGCATGTATCGGGGCATACCTCTCGGAAGAGAGGATGTCCGTCATGACCTTCATGGGGTCCAGGCTGCCGGAGGCAACCATGTCAAAGATTGCAGGGGAGCATCCGGAAACGAGGGCCACGCCCTGCTCATTCTTCTTCACGGGCTGCTGGCTGTGACGGGACTGCACATTCCAGAAGATGACCTCGGGTAGATTGTATCCTGCATTGAGATACTTCTGCTTTGCGGCCTCAAAGTTGGTAATGTCCGCGCCTGAGATGGCCTCATCGAACTCCATATCCGAGATTATGTAGAGCCTTTCCGGGAGCTCTTCCTGAGGAAGACGGTTCTTCACCGCGGCCCTTAAGATGAGGTCGAAGACCTTCTGGATATCGGTGTTGGCCACTTCGCAGAAGGACATGATGTACTTTACCTTGTCGGCGAAGTCCTCCCCCTTCACCTTTATGAACTTCGGGGTATGGGAGAACAGGATCATGTGGTCCTTGAAATAGCCCTTGTTGTGCTCTGCAAAATAGAGCCCCAAGGAGACGGATATGGTTACGGGCACGGGATGCCCGCCCCAGTACATAGAGCCGGACATGTCCACGACAGCCAGGGCGTTTCCGCCTTCACCGTATACGGGCAGTGACTTCCATGTGGCGTCTGTGGCAGCCCTTTCCTCTGCCGTGAGGGACTTCACGGCGCCGTCATAGGCACTGAAGTCCACAACGGACTCAACAAGCTGGTACGGGGCCAGGGTGGAAGCGTTCAGCTTCGCGTCTCCTGCCTGCACCTTCTCTATGAAGTCCTTGTAGCGGGCATTGTCGTTGCGGATAAATGCCTTCATGTACTTCTTAAGGGCCTGCGAGGGCTGCTTCTCATAGTCAAAGGTGTAGTCCTATGTCCTGAGATTGTTCTCAATGATCTTGATTCCCGCACGCAGCTTTGAAAGGGTCTTGCGGTATTCCGCAAGGTTCATATGGAGCTTGCCTGCAAGGTATCTTGCCTGCACCCGGGCTGCATATGAGGATGTGTTCACGGACGGCAGCCACTTGCCCAGCAAAGACACTTCCTTGCCATTCGCAAGATTGGCAAGGTCCTTTGCCATGGTCTCCTTTATATACGCCACCACAGTGTCTTCCACCGGGGTCTCAATGAGGCAGAGAAGGTCATCATAGCGGCCGTATTCAGCTATGTACGGAACAAGCCTTCTTGTAATCTCCGGCTCTGTCACGCCAAGCCACTCCAGAACGGTGCGGAAGGTATCCCTCTCCCCAAGGCCCTCACGGATATCCCTGGCGAAGAAGATGGCCTTAAGGGCTGTATCCCTGTCTTCTGAGAAGGCGCGGATGAACCTGGAAATCTTCTCCCTGTCCGACTGGTCACGGATAGCCCCTACGGTGCCGAAAAAGTCCAGGCACTCAGATCCTGTGGATTTGTATGTATACGCCCCGTTCTCTGTGCGGGTTATGTTTGCTTCATTGGACAAAGCGTTGAGCATTGCCTCTGCCATGATATTCCCTCCTGTGCACGCATGTGTGAGATATGCCTGCGGCTGTATGTGCATTATGTATGTATTGCCGCCGCCTGTCCTGCGGGCTGCCCCTGGGTACGGGCACTGCTTGCATGGAGCAGCGCCTTGCTGCGGGCTTCACGGGCAAGGCCTGCGCCTTTGAAGGCGCATGCCTTACTCTGCTGCCTTGAAGTTGTATACTGGCTTTATGATTTCTATGATGTCCACGGAGTCCGCTATGTCCCGGATGATGTCATCTATGGGCTTATATGCCATGGGCGCCTCGTCTATGGTGTCTCCGGAGACGGATGTGGTGTATATGCCCTCCATGCTCTTTCTGTACTCATCCATGGTGAGAGTCTCTTTGGCGGCGTTCCTGGACATTATGCGGCCTGCGCCGTGCGGTGCGGAGTAATTCCACTCCTTGTTGCCCTTTCCGGATGCGAGTATGGAGCCGTCCCTCATGTTGATGGGAATGAGCACCTTCTCGCCCTTTCTGGCGGATATGGCTCCCTTGCGGAGTATCATGCCGTCCAAGTCTATGTAATTGTGTATGGTGTGGAAGGCCTCTAAAGGGGTGAATCCGCACATCTCGCAGATAATCTCAGCCATGAGCTCCCTGGACTCGCGGGCAAACTGCTGGCATATGGCCACGTCTGAGAGGTAATCCTCAAAGTATGAGCCGTATACGAAGCAGAGGTCCTCCGGGGTGTCCCCTGCGGGATGCTTTGCAGCCCACTCCTTGTCCAGTCTCTTTAGCTCTCCCTGTATCTCGCTCTTGCGGCCCTCTGACTTGTACAGGTCTATGATGCGCTGCTTTGCCTTGAAGAGCTCATCCTTGCCCTTGTTGAGGTCTATGGCAAGACGCTGGTAATGCTCCGCCACCTGCTTCCCGAGATTCCTTGACCCTGAGTGGATGACAAGGAACTTCTCTCCTGAAGGGCTCTCATCTATCTCTATGAAGTGGTTTCCGCCTCCGAGCGTCCCGAGGGAACGCACAAGGCGCCTGGGGTCCTTGAGCTCCCTGTAGCACTTGAGGGGTGTGAGGTCCATATGCTTCCTTCTGCCCTCCCAGACGTTCCTGCCGCTGGGAATGAAATGGCAGGCCTCATCCACTTTGGCGAAGTCTATATCCACTTTGCCAAGGTCCACTGTGTACATGCCGCAACCTATGTCCACGCCCACTATGTTGGGCACTGCTTTGTCCTTTATGGTCATGGTTGTCCCTATTGTGCACCCCTTCCCGGCATGCACGTCCGGCATGATCCTTATTCTGCTACCCTGCGTAAAGGGGTAATTGCACATCCTCATGATCTGCGCCACAGCGGATTCCTCCACCACGGACGCAAAGCATACGGCTGTGTTGTACTTGCCTTGTATTTCAAACATCTCTGTGTTTCTCCTGTAATATATTGTGTAATATGCGGCATATAGCCACGTGTATGTGCGAAATATGGAATCCGGTGCCGGAAGAGGGCCTAGCCCTCATCCCAGTCCAGGTATGCCACTATCTCGTCTATCCTGCTTATCCTGACCCTGTATTTCCAGAATCCTGTGATGGCAGGGCCCTCTTCATCCTCATCCGCGGGCCATATGACTGTGGGGTCATCCGGGTCATGGACAATGTATGAATCATCCTCGTACTCATCCTCATCAACCCCGTACTCTTCATCCTCTTCGTACGCGTCTGAATCCAGGCCTTCTGAAGAGTCCTCTCCATCCTCTTCATCTTCACCGTACTGGCCATCCCCGCAGTCCCCGTCTTCGTACTCTTCTTTATCTTCATCTTCATCGTAATCATACTCGTCATCGAACTCGGGCACGTTCACAGTGAAGGATTTGGGATTTGCTTTGGGATTGAAGGACTGCAGGCCCACTGAGACTTCGCCTTCCACGCCTGTTCCGTCCCTGAAGGAGATCTCCACATCACAGCCGTCCAGCATGAGAAGCAGCAAAGGGAACATGTACTTCCCTTCTATGCCCTCCATGAGCATCTCACGGATCTGGTCATGAACTTCCTGGCTGAACACTTTCATCCCGGCCCTTGAATCCTGCTCCCCCAGCGCATATGCTGCCTCGCTGAGTATTATGGCGTCTGTATCCTGCACGGAAAGGTCCTCTCCGGCATAATCCGCAAACAGCTTCTTGAAGCCTTCCCTGTTCTCTTTGTTTATATACTTCCTGTATTCTTTCATCATAATGAGCCTCCGTAATGGCTACTATCTAATAAATAGGAAAGGCGCTTCGGACTCGCCTCGGCACCTTGCTTCCCATATGAGCACCTGTATGCCGCAGGAAGACACCGGGACGGGTTCGGCTTATGCCCCGTTCTCTTCCGTAAAGTATTGGTGCCGTATGACAAGATGCCTGTCTGTTCCTTTAACCTACAGTATTGACTGCTGTATGCATCTTTAGAAGGATGTGGGTGCATCTCCGATGATGCCTGTTGCCCTATTTACATTCAAGGGCACCCTTCTACCCTTGAACATCCTCATTATATGAGGCCTTTATGCAGGTCCACACGGAAAAAAAGCTGCGAAAGAGAAGAAAATGCCTGTTTTCTGTATGTTCCGGCCCGGACTGATCCGTCTGTTGTTTTTCCTGGCGGCAAAAAACGCCCCGGCTGCAGCCCGGAGCGCTTTATGCCACTGCAAGACACCGAGATCCCCTCTATCCCCAGCGCTGCGAGGTGGCGCCTATACGGCTGTGCACTTTAGCCTGTGTGCATGGACCATTATAGAATATTTGAACACGTGGGTTCCGGCGGCTAAAATTTGCTGAGAGTGTCTTTACCTTGAACCGCTTCGGCCACATGAATGGCCGGACTCCCGTGGAGGAGCGGCTCTTTGTGCGGGTTCCATGCACTTGAGCCCCTTATTGTATGAAATACAGCGGAGGGCTTCACGGAAAAAAAAGCTGCGAACTTACTTCAGGCCGCAGTTTTTCTGGTCTTTGAGACGCTTTATTATCTGTTCCCGGAACTCCAGTGGCTCCAGCACCTTTACGTACTGGCCAAAGGACAGGATGTTTATCACAAGCTCCGTCTCGTCTGCGGAGACATACTCTATCTCCAGCCTGTACTTCCTGTCTCCAAGGTCCTCCGCACGCTTTTCAAAGTGCGCGAAGTGGTTCATTACCCTCTCAAGGGTGGACCTTTCATCCAGTATCTCAAGGGTCACGTGGCTCTTGGGATGGGTTACGTGGCTGTATCCTGTATGCACCTGGTCTGTTATGCGGCAGGATGTTATGCGGCCTACGTTGTACACCGTGCCCTTTCCGGATGAAATGACACGGAACTTGTCATCCTTGGATGAGTATTCCAGGCATATGGGGAAGAAGGCAAAGCGCTTTAAGTCCCCGTACCTGTTTGTGGTCTGTATGGACACCCCGCGCTCTTCATGGATGGCTGCAAGAAGAGTGCGGAATATCTTGCGGTATTTGGAGTCTGTGAACGGGTCCCCGTCCTGGTAGCGGTCATAGACCTTGTAATCCTCCGCCGAGAACAGGGGTTCCACGTCTTCCAGTCCTTCCGCGCGGATGTCAAAGAGCTGCACTCTGGGGTCCTGCAGGACAGCCTTGAGCCAGCGCTTCTGCAGGGTCGTGAGAGGCATGGTTGGCGTATGCTCCAAGGATGTGGTGTTGTCCGCGCGGAGGAGCGGCCAGCTGCCGTCTTTGAGGGCATCCGGGATGGTTAAGACGCTGTCCGGGAAGGCCTTAATGAGCACAATCTTCTGGATGAGCTCATCCGTGAGGTCTCCCTTCACGGCATGCTCCAGTATGGAGGCCACGGCGTTGTAATATGCAGAGAAAAGCTCGCTGTACATCATGGCTGCACCCCCTCCAGACCGTACAGGGCATACATCTCCCTGAGGTCTTTCTTAAAGCGGTTCTCTATGGTTCTGTTGGAGAAGTCCAGCTGGGTTATCCTGCATATGAAAGTGCGTATCCAGGGGAGAAGCTCTGTGGAGTCATACACGTCCGCGGAATACATGTAGTGGGTGTCATCCACACGCGTGACTGTGCCGGTGCGCTTCTCGCGCTCCAGGCGGCGCACTATGTAATCCTCCCAAGGGCTTGCCTGTATGATGAAGGACACATGCTCAAGTCTGCCGGACCTGGACCTGCAAACGGTGCCCCACATCTTTGCTTCCACCGGCGTGAAGTCCTCGCGGATCTTCTCATAATCCGGGCAGGGGTCCCCTATCTTTATCTCCTTGATTCTGTCTATGCGGAAAGAGCCGTATTCCCCTTCCCCGGGGATGTATGCGACTAATGTCTCCTTGCCTTCCTGTGAGCTTACAAGGAGCTTGACCGGCACCACCCTGTGAGCCTTCTCATCCGGAGACACGCCCGCCTCGCGCTTCTCGCGCTTTCCGAGAGTCTTTACCTCTATATATGATTTGGAGGACATGGCAAGGAATATGCCGCAGACTATGTCTGAGTCTATTACACCTGTGAGCGAATTATGCTTGTATGCAAACGGGCTCTCCTCCGCGGGGAGCTTGTCCTGCATGAAGTTGCCGAGCGCCCCGCACGGCTGTGTCTCGCTGGCAAAGCCAAGCATCTCATATGCGCCAGAAAGGTCTGTATCCGGGGCCCTGGAATACAATGTCCTGCCCTTGTCCCTTACGGCTATAATGATGCCCTCATCCTCATACTCCTTGAGCTTTTTCCTGAGGGTGCTGTCATCATATATGGCATCCCCGCCGCACTCATTGGCGAGGTCGCAGATGCCGTCCATAAGCTCCCTCAAGGTCATCTGCTTGTCCGGCGTGGGAAGGAGGTCGAAGATCATGAAATGCATGGTGATGTCCCCGTCCGTAAAGCTCTTTGTCTTCAGGGCCTTGAAGAACGGGTTGTGGTCTATGTCCCTCGTATCCACGCAGATGGAGACATTCTTGCCCTCCGGGGTCTGCGAGATACGGATATACCCGGAGAGCCAGTTCTCTATCCTGCGGCGCTCATCATCATACGAGCGTGCACTCTTCTCGCTGTACTCCGTCCTGGTCTTGAAGCCGTACACGTAGAACTCCCTCAAATACTCACGGATCTTGTTGAAGTTCTTCACAAGCTCGCTGTATGCCGTATCCCTCACCCCCTTTGCCTGGAATACATGCGGAAATTCGATTATTTCTATCCGATATATTGATACCTTGCATACTTGCCTTTAGCAATCATCTTTAGCTTTCCATTATCGACAAGCTGTTTCAGTAAAATATATGCTTTTGTGCTGCCGATATCCAGAAGGCTCATGACTTCTGCCTTAGTTATGATACTATTCTCTTGAGCAAGATTAGTAATGGCTTCAAGGCAAGCAGACTCATCCATTAGTTGCTTTGCGTTCTGGTTTATTGAAGCTTTATATACTTTGCTGGACAAAGAATAAAGCTTTGTTTTCCCATCATCAACCCGCTTGGCTATCTCAAGAGACATCAGCTTGTCCAAAATCGGTTGTATGATACTTTCAGGTAAACTCGTATAAGTAACCAATTTTTTAAGATTGGATCTGGGTGAATCTTTAAGAGCATTAAGAATGAGCATAGTATTGATTGATGGATTACTTCCATTTTTCTCACTGAAAAAGTTAAGCATCTCAATGAATGCCTTGTCAGGTTTACTATGATGAATAAAAAGAGAAACACTCACACTAGTTGAGCCAGAATAATCTGGCAAAGCCTTGCCATATTTCAGTGAGCCTTCATAAATGCGATCTATGCCTCTGCCTGTTTTTTCTGCAAGTCCAATTCTCTTAAGAATGTCACACAATGCCATATTCCGTCCATGAGGTTCTGCACGCAACAGATTGTTTACGGAGATGCCTTCAATAAAACCGCCAGGATTTGATATTGTCAGCCCATCATCATCCACTGCAACACGAACTCTCCCCATTTTAGAGTAATCCCTGTGACTGAATGCATTGACTAATGCCTCACGAAAAGCCCGTTGATCGAAATCGGGAATAGACATGCGGTACATCCCCATAGTTACCTCATTGGCAGGATTCCACTTTTCCATGTAATCACTTATTTTCTCTATCATGGCAAGAAGTGACATCTGCATATCATCATTGACCTTCACGTCTAATCCTTCCAGTACCTGAAATGTAGCCATAGATGTGGGTGTATACCTTTTAATGGCATCTCTAGTCCCAATGAGAATAATTCCAGCATTTGTAGGAAAGCAATCTCCATTGTAATCATGCACAATGCCTAATGCCTTAAACAAGTCCTCATCACTAAGTTCATTCAGAACAGTCTCACTTGAGTATCTGTTGATGACTCTTCTTAATCTCTGTATCTCAAATGCATCAAAGTCCTTCAGTGTTGCATCCGGAACAATTCTGGATGATATATCAATAAGGCGCAACTCCGAGATTCTGGTTGCGTATTCCAAAGGATACATAATGACATCTTCCGGAAATCCATCTGATTTGATCTGACGGCGATACACTTTACCTGATATTGTTGCAACAATACCATTATAAGACTTTGACACCGTTAACTTTAATACAGGTTTACCGGCATCGATGATTTCTGCTCTTGTTGTAACCGGAGGAACTGTATTGTTTGCAATGAAAGCACTCAACACACTAATGTCCATATGATCCCGATGGAGACCGGTTACATCACCATCATTATTTACACCAAGATAAAGTGTCCCGCCCTCGGTATTGGCAAATGCCACGACAACTTCAAGAATCACTGAATCATCCAGTTTCTTTGCGTCGTCTTTAAATTCTACTGTTATGGATTCCCCTGCGGGGATTATAGTATTCTTTCTCATAATGAATTTTGCCTCATACTTATTCTAACACAGTAAACTTGATTATATATTGCATTCTACGTGGTTTAACATTCTAAAAATATTAAAAAATCTATAAATCAGACAAGCGAATGATAAAAAGAATGTTAAATAGATTTTTGCAAATATATGTGTGCGTTTTGTGTTTAATTTAAGTGAGTTAAAGATTGTTAATGCAATATGACATTTGACAGCATGCCCGCCCCCTGTGCAGCAGGCCGGCACAGGCCTATGCGTGATGAATCATGTAATAGTGATACCCGCCGTATTCTACGAGATCATAACCTATGCAGTATCCATCCATTGCGTGCTCAAACAACCACTCAATCATGCTGTCATCCAGCGGTTCCCTGACCCTTATCCCGCCGTCAAAATCATCCAGTTCGAAACCATTGACCCAGAGGTCTTTGTGTGACAAACCGGTAAGCTCTGCAAGATCCCTGCCATCATGAAAAATCACTGCTTCCTTGTTCATTGCTGTTCCCTCCGTTAAAACGTTTTACGGGCAGTAATTGCAGTTCGTATTCCTACCTCTTAATATAATGTCCGCACAGGCAGGGCACCTGCCCTTCATGCCCTGCCTCTATCTCATGCGCTTTCCCTTGTGCCGGGTGTTGTACAGGATTACGGTAAACATGCTTCCTTCATCCTTGAACACCGGCTCCGAAAGACCAAGCTTCTGCATCTCCGTCCGTATCAAAGGAATCCCGGAAGACTTGTTCTCCATGATGTGCATGGTCTCCAGGACGGAGGCCAGCGTAGGATTGCGCAGATTGTCTGCGTCCTGTCCGGGTTCTTTAGTAAGCGGGCTGTACAGCCCGCCGGGATTGTATATCTCAAGCCTGTCGTCATACAGAGCCCTCAGTATAAGGGCTGTAGTCACGGTGCACCAATGCATTGAAAACAACCTCACGGACGGTCTTCAGAGGAAATTCCGGTACGTCAACCCTCTTGACATCCTCTGTGAACCGCATGGCCTTATGCTTGTTCCTGCCAACAAAACACACAGCGCCTGCTACCATCTCGGATATGGGCCCTTCTATACGCCTGTTGTCCAGAAAACGGTATTCATCACAGGTTTCTCCCATCTTTTTGCCCGGAATCACAACAGCCGTAACGCACCACTGCGGGAAGTATGCCTGCGGACATGAGGAAAAAGACATCACCGCAGCAAGAGTTGGCCTGTTGTCTCTGCGCAGGCTCATCCTTTCCAGGATCTCGTCATCCGGCACAGCTTCAAACTCCAGCCTCTGAGACTTCAGCTCAAGCAGATACTTCTGCAGCAGCTTGTTGTCCATAAGATCAAAATCCAGCCTGTCTTCAGTGCGGATGTCTTGATCAGGCTGCATATACAGCTCATTATAAAGATGCATATTCCTGCCATTCGCTGCCATTATTCTGTCTGCCTCCTGCCGTTGATTTTGGAACTGCAGTATATTAAACATTTGTTTATTAGTCAAGCCTTTTCGCGCAAAATTTAAAAATTTCGAAATCCGGCCGCTTTTGGCAACAGAAAAGCCCGGAGCGGTGTCCGGGCATGGTGTCATCTGATTGGGTTTGGCCCCTGCGGCAGTGAAGGTCAGTTGGTGCCGGGGGGGGTGTCTATGTTGTTGTTGTACAGGTTGGCGGAGCGCTGCTTCTTGAAGGCCTTCTCCTTCTCGCGGTTCTCGATGGCCTCTTCGGCGCACTCTTTGGCGCGCTGGACATCGGCTTCGTGTATCTGGCCGCGTTCCAGGAGCTTTGCAGTGAAGTCACAGTCCACGGTTTCGCCGAGGTATGTCTGGCCGCGCTCTCCGCGGCAGAAGCCTACGGCATGGCGGATGAGAAGCCAGAGGTCGAAGAACATCTCACGCTTGGATGCATATTTTGCGTCCAGGGCGAACATCTCTTCATATGTAAGGTCTTCGGAGCCCCAGGTGATGAGGCATGAAAAGACTCCGGGGCGGGCATTGAAGCGGTCCAGCTGGGCATCGTCCATGAAAGCCCCGTCCTCCACGTTCATAGGGGTGACGCCCACAACGGAAAGGCGTCCTGCAAGGATGTCAAACAGGCGGGCGCAGTATCTCATGTGGGACTTTATGGCAGAGAACTCATGCAGGTACACAACCTTGCCCTTGTAGCCGAGATAGGGCTTTGAGACAAGGCCGTCCCCTCCGCGCCTCTTTGAGATTATGGTGCAGGCTATGAGACCGGGAGACCAGATTATTGTGCCGATAAGAGCCACAAGGAAGTCCAGGGCCACCTTCATGAAGAACCGGTAGTTGACTTCTATTATGAGCAGGACAACAATCACTATGAAGATGATCAGTATGGCTATTCCTGCCGGGGTGCTAAGAAATTCAAGCATCTAACGTATCTCCTGTGCTCACAATCTGCTCCAGACGCTCCATTATTTTGTCGAAACCGGAGCCGGTCTGTGATGAGACCGCAATTATGTTGCCCTCCCCGCATTTCACCGTCTGGGCTATGAGCCTCACTCCCTTCCTTGCGCCTTCCTTTGAAAGCTTGTCCGCTTTCGTGGCTATTATGGTGAAAGGAATGTTGTTTGCATACAGGTAATTTATCATCTGAAGGTCGGCTTCAGTGGGCTCATGGCGTATGTCCACAAGCGAAAACGCATGGGATATCTGCGCTTTTGCGAAGAATTTCTCCATGAGTGAAGCCCACTTGTCCGCCTCTCCCTTGGACACTTTGGCGTACCCGTATCCGGGAAGGTCCGCCATGACAAAGGGGCCGAAGTCGAAGTAGTTTATGAGCCTCGTGCGGCCCGGGTCCTTGGATGTGCGGGCCAGCTTGCCGTTGTTCGCAAGCTTGTTGAGGAAGGTGGACTTCCCTACGTTTGACCTGCCGCAGACGGCTATGACCGGCTTGTCGAAGGTCTGGAACTGAGCCTCAGTCCCCGCGCTTATTATGAAGCGCGCATTGATTTTAAGCATGCCTCTCCTTCGCCGCCCCTGCGGTCCTGCAGAAATCTGCCTGCAAGCCTCATCTCATATAAGGCCGCATATGTTAGTCTGACTGTCTGTATCTGCGCTTAAAACGCATGCCCCTCAAGGTCCTGCGTTACCAGCGGATTGCGTTGCGGAATACGGTGTCCACGTCTGAGACGGGAATGAAGTTGAGCTTCCCGCGGACTTCCCCGGGTATCTCTTCGAGGTCCTTCTGGTTGTCATTGGGGATTATGATGTCCGTAATGCCCACACGGTATGCTGCAAGGGATTTCTCCTTGAGGCCGCCTATGGGCAGCACCTTTCCGCGGAGTGTTATCTCTCCCGTCATGGCAACGGAGCGCTTTACCGGCTTCTTTGTGAAGGCAGAAAGGATTGCCGTGGCCATGGTTATGCCTGCAGAAGGCCCGTCCTTGGGCGTGGCGCCTTCCGGAACATGGATGTGGATGTCCGTGGTTTCAAAGGCATCATCCGCTATGCCGTATGTCTCTGAGTTGGAGCGGATGTAGCTTATGGCAGCGCGCGCGGACTCCTTCATGACGTCCCCGAGCTTGCCGGTCAAAAGGATGTCTCCCTTGCCGTGCATTGCGGAGACCTCTATGGTAAGGGTTGTGCCGCCTACGGCCGTCCAGGCAAGGCCTGTCGCCGCGCCTATCTCATCCTTCTCAAGGGCTGCGTCCTGCTCATACTTGCGGGCGCCGAGGTATGTGGCCACGTCTTCCTTGCCTATCTCAAAGGTGTCCCCTTCTCCGCTTGCCTTTTTTACGGCAACCTTGCGGCAGACACTGTCTATGTTCCTCTCCAGGGAGCGGACGCCTGCCTCCATTGTATAGCCGTCTATTATCTCTTCTATGGCCTCATCCGTGAAGGATATGGCATCCTCTGCAAGGCCGTTCTTCTTTGCGTTCTTGGATACAAGGTAGCGCTTTGCTATCTCACGCTTTTCCTCCTGCGTGTAACCGTCCAGCTGCACCACTTCCATCCTGTCCAGAAGGGGCCTGGGGATGGTGCTCATGTCATTGGCAGTGGTAATGAAGAGAACCTTGGAAAGGTCATAGGGAATTTCTATGTACCTGTCACGGAAGGTGGAATTCTGCGCGGGGTCCAGAACCTCCAGAAGTGCGGACGCAGGGTCTCCCCTGGAGTTGGTTGTGAGCTTGTCTATCTCGTCCAGAAGGAACACCGGGTTGGATGTTCCGGCTGTCTTTATGCCGTTTATGATGCGTCCCGGCATGGCGCCTATGTATGTCTTCCTGTGGCCGCGGATCTCGGACTCGTCATCCACGCCGCCCAGGCTCATGCGCACGAACTTGCGGCCCAAGGCCCTTGCAATGGAGCTTGCAACCGAAGTCTTGCCTGTTCCCGGAGGGCCTACGAAGCACAGTATGGGGGCGTTCATGCCGCCTGTGAGCTTGAGGACTGCAAGGTACTCCGTTATGCGCTCCTTAATCTTTTCCAGGCCGTAATGATCCTCGTTGAGCACCTTTATGGCGTCCGCAAGGTTCTCCGTATCTGTGGTGTACGTGCCCCAGGGAAGGTCCAAAAGCCAGTCTATGTACATGCGGAGAACGTTGTAATCCGGGGAGGATGTCTGCATGCGGCCCATGCGGGAGAGCTCCTTTAAAGCCTTCTCCTCTGCCTCCGGGCCCATCTTCTTTTCCTTTATCTTCTTCTCCAGCTCGTCATACTCTTCCTCGTCATCCCCGAGTTCCTTGTGTATGGCCTTGAGCTGCTCGCGAAGGTAGAACTCCTTCTGCCCCTTGTCTATGCTCTGGCGTACGGAATTCTTGATCTTCTTTTCCAGGCGGCCTATCTCCAGCTCATTGTTGAGCGCCACGCCCAGAAGGCGCAGCCTGTCTACAGAGCGTACGGACTCCAGTATCTCCTGCTTGCTCTCCGGGCTGCACTTGAGCTCGTTCGCCGTCCTGTTCACGAAGACATCTATGTCCGTTACGGAAGAAAGCTTTGAGATGGTGTCCGGGTTGAGCCTGGACTCCCCGCCTGACATCTCGCGGAGGATGTCCTTTGCCGTGTGGAAATATGCCTCTTCCAGGGACTCATCCCCGTGGACTGTGCGGAGCTCTGTTATAACCACGGTCATGTAACCGTTCTCTTCGGCAGGGATTATGTCCCTTGCGTATGCCCTGTACATGCCTTCCACGCCGAGGCGTATGGAGCCGTTTGTAAGCCTTGTTATCTGCTTAATATGAACAACCGTGCCGGTGAGATACAGATCCTCTGCCTGCACGTCCTCCTTGCCGCTGTCCTTCTGCATGCACAGAAAGAGCCGTCCGTCCCCATCCGCGGCGACCTTGACGGCAATGAGCGATGAGCTCCTTCCTACGTCTATGGACATAGCCGTATCCGGGAACATGACTCTTCCCCTTAAGGGCAGGAGCGGCAAAGTTTCTGTTGTCTGTCTTGCCATATGACTCTCCGTAAATTTATCCGGACCGCCGGCAAGGCACGCTGTGCCTGCAGGCGGGATGTTGTCTTAAACTTAAGCATATCCTGAAGATATGCATATATGCAGGGCCGCATACAGGGCCGGGGACGGTCCTGCCGCAGCCTGAAGCCCGCGGGCTTTAAGCGGACTTCCTGTATACGAGGGTGGGCTCTGCGTGGTCCGTGATGCACTCACGGGTTACGATGACCTCTTCCACGTCCTTTTCCGAGGGGATCCTGTACATGACGGAATTCATGCATCCCTCTATGATGGTCCTAAGCCCCCTGGCGCCTGTCTTCAGGCGGATGGCCGTGTTTGCTATCTCACGCACTGCGGAGTCCTCCACGGTGAGCTTGACGCCGTCCATGCCTATGAGCTTCTGGTACTGCTTTATGATGGCGTTCTTGGGCTGGGTCAGGATGGACACGAGGGCGTCCTCGTTGAGAGGGTGCAGGCTCACAACGATGGGAATCCTGCCTACGAACTCAGGGATTAAGCCGTACTTTGTGAGGTCCTGGGGCTTTACGTCCGAGAGCATCTCATAGAGGTCCTCATCCGAGGGCTTGATGTTGCCGCCGAAGCCAAGAGAGGACGTGTCCTTGCGCTGCTGGACTATCTTGTCCAGGCCCACAAAGGCTCCGCCGCATATAAAGAGGATGTTTGTGGTGTCTATGCGGATGTACTCCTGCTGGGGGTGCTTGCGGCCTCCCTGCGGGGGAACGTTTGCCACTGTGCTCTCTATAATCTTCAAAAGGGCCTGCTGCACGCCTTCCCCTGAGACGTCCCTGGTTATGGAGACGTTCTCGCCCTTCCTGGCTATTTTGTCTATCTCATCTATGTAGATGATGCCCTTCTGGGCCTTCTCCACGTCCCAGTCCGCGTTCTGGATAAGCTTCAGAAGGATGTTCTCCACGTCCTCGCCCACATAGCCCGCCTCTGTGAGCGTTGTGGCGTCCGCCGTTGCAAAGGGCACGTTGAGAATCCTTGCAAGCGTCCTCGCAAGCAGGGTCTTTCCGCAGCCCGTAGGCCCTAAGAGCAGTATGTTGCTCTTGTCCACTTCTATGTCATCGTCCTCAGACCTGGAGCCCTTGGCTTCAGCCTGCATGTTTATTCTCTTGTAATGGTTGTACACAGCAACGGACAGGACCTTCTTTGCCTCATCCTGCCCTATTATGTACTTGTCCAGCTCTTCCTTTATCTCGGCCGGCTTCTTTAAGGGAACGGCCTCCGTCTGGGCCTTGGGCTCCATCTCCTTCATCATCTCGCTGCATACCGCTACGCACTCATCGCAGATGCAGACGTCATTGAGCCCCTTTATGAGCCTTTTCACCTGGCTTTCAGGCTTCCCGCAAAAGGCGCATGTGTTTTCTGTCTTCATGCTTTCTCCCGGAGCATCCCAGCCGCCTGACGGCTTCCGCTCCTAAATCTTTCCTGGCAATACTCTCCGGCGCATACAGGGCTGCCGGCCGCCCTTCCGTTTTCTGTGGCTTTCACAGATTTCATATCCTGCGCAGGGATGCAAGCCTCTGCGCAGGATACTTTGCTCCGTGATATGATATGCGCTTTATGCGCGCAAGGGATTGTTTTTGCGCCTGCAGGCGCATATGAGGGTCCGGGATGAGCCGGTCCGCCTGCATGCGCAGCGGCTCAGCCGCACCTGTGTGCGCAGGGGATCAGCTGCACCTGTGTGCGAAAGGGATCAGCCGCACCTGTGTGCGCAGGGAATCAGCTGTACCTGTATGCGCAGGGGATCAGCCGCACCTGTGTGCGAAAGGGATCAGCCGCGCTTGTCGAAGACCTTGTCTATGAGGCCGTACTCGAGGGCTTCCTGTGCCGTGAGGTAGTTGTCGCGGTCCGTGTCGCGCTCTATGTCGGAGAGAGGGCGCCCTGTGTTCTCTGCGAGGATGCTGTTGAGCTTTGCGCGTATTTTGAGAAGGTGCTCTGCGGCAATCTTCACATCAGACGCCTTGCCGTCTGCACCGCCGGAGGGCTGGTGTATCATTATCTCGCTGTTGGGAAGCGCGAAGCGCTTGCCCTTCGTTCCGGATGAAAGAAGGAATGCGCCCATGGAAGCCGCCATGCCTATGCATATAGTGCAGACATCGCAGCGGATGTACTTCATGGTGTCATAGATTGCAAGCCCTGCGGTTACAGATCCTCCGGGGCTGTTTATGTACAGGAAGATGTCCTTTGTGGGGTCCTTTGCCTCAAGGAAAAGCATCTGGGCCACGATGGCGTTTGCGGAACCGTTGTCCACCTGGTCTCCGAGGAAGATGATCCTGTCTTCCAGAAGACGGCTGTAGATGTCATATGAGCGCTCACCCCTGGAGTTCTGCTCTATGACATAGGGTATCGTGTAATTCTTGATTTCTTCGCTCATGTATTCTCCTTATCCAAAGCCTTTTGGCCGACTCCATGGCTTGCCCGCCTCAAGGCTCTGCCTGCAAAATTCAAATCTGCATATCCGCCGCTTATGGCCGGTTATGCGCATATATGCGGCCTTTTCTGCCGCTGCCAGCGGGATCCGCACCCGCAGATGAATGGGTGTACGGACGGGATTACTCCTCTGCTGCCGGTGCTGCTGCGGGAGCGGAGTCGTCCACGGTGTAGAGGTCGTTGTTGTCCATCATGAACTGCAGGAACTTGTCTATGATGATTGAATCACGGATTTCATCCTTCTGCTTGTCCGTGTAGGACATGTCCCCGGGCTTCTTGTTGAGCTCTGCGGCGCGCTTTGCGATTTCGGCCTCAAGGTCCTCGTCCGTGGCCTTTATGTCCTCTTTCTTTATGATGCACTGCATTGCAAGGGAAGCCTTGACCTGAGCTAAGGAGCGCTCACGGAAGTTCTCGCGGAACTGTTTTTTGTCCATCTTCATGTAGGTGAGATAGTCATCCAGCCCGAAGCCCTGGTACATCTGGAGGTTCTGGTCATAGCGCTTCATCTCTGCATCCATCTCGCGCTCCACCATGATGTCCGGAATGTCGCCTATGACGTGCTTTACGAGCTCGTCCACGATGCTGTTCTCCGTGTCCTGCCTGGATTGCTCTTCCGCCTGCTTCTCAAGGCGCGTGCGGAGCTGGATTCTGTACTCCTCAACGGTGTCGCAGCCGAGGTTGGCCTTTACGAAGTCATCCGTAAGATCCGGAAGGACCTTCTCCGTTATGGAGTTGACCTTTACCTCAAACCTTGCATCCTTTCCGGCAAGGTTCTCGCCGCCCTGGTAGTCATCCGGGAACTTCACAAGGACGTCCTTGGTCTCCCCTATGCTCATGCCTACCACCTGGTCCTCAAAGCCGGGGATGAATGAGCCGGAGCCGAGAACGAGGTCATATCCCTCTGCAGTGCCGCCGGGGAACTGGTACATTCCCACAAAGCCCTTGAAGTCTATGTTGACGGTGTCGTCATACTGTGCGGGGCGGTCCGTGACCTCAGCCTTTCCGGCACGGGATGAAAGGGTCTTGGTGATGGAGCCGGCAACGTCTGCGTCCGTTACCTTATAGTCATACTTGCGGATGGAAAGGCCGGTGTATGCGTCCAGGTCTATCTCAGGGCGTACGGGCACTACGGCAACGAGCTCTATTCCCTCGCCTTCCTCCATGTCCCCTATGGAAAGCTGGGGTTCATCTATGGCAAGGAAATTGTCCCTTTCCTGTTCCAGTATGTCATAATAATGCTTGCTGTACAGCACATCTATAGCATCTTCGAAGAATATGCCCTTCCCGTAATAGTTCTCAAGAACGGGCTTGGGTGCTTTGCCCTTTCTGAAACCGGGCACGGTGTACTTGCCGCGGACTGCCTTGTATGCGGCCATTATGGCTTCCTGCCACTCTTCTTCCGAGAACTTGATTGTAAGCTTAACCGTGCTCTTTTCGCCGGCTTCTTTCGTGTATTCCATTTCGCATGGTCTCCTTCTATATACAAACTATATATACTGCGTTTATCATATCACAATACTTTCATTTTGGAAAGCGTTTTGCAACTGCAGAACATTTTACTTTCCGCAAAATTTGGCGTATACTTGGGGCAGGAGGATGAACGAATGCCGCAGGACGCTTACACGCTCAAATATGTCGCGAGGGACCTGTCCGCCCTGCTTCCGGGAACAAAGGTCACCAAGATCACACAGCCCGACCGCGATACCCTTCACTTATATATATACCCACTTTTTGGCGGTTTTAAACTTGAAATCTGCATTTTTCCAAAATTTCGCAGAATTTCTTTGACAAAACGCGATTCCAGGTCCCTTGACACCCCCTCATCCTTCCTCATGCTCATCCGCAAGCACCTGCAGGGAGCCAAAATCCTCGCCTGCGGCCAGATTCCCAATGAGCGCATAATGTACTTTGACTTCGAGTCCGTCTCGGAGTTTTCCATACGCTGTTTCCGCCTGTATGCGGAAATCATGGGCAAGAGCTCCAACATAATCCTCACGGAGGACAACAAGATCCTCGGCTGCTTCAAGCCCGGCTATGCAGGGGAAGGAGTCCGCAACACCCTAACCGGCGCAGACTACACCCTTCCCGTCTCGCAGCACAAAGTCCTTCCGGATGACTTAGAGGGCATCCGCAAAGCCCTTTCAGAGTCCGGCCCTGACGCCCTGCATGAGTGCATAACCGGCATAGCCCACGTAACGGCGGAGGACATCATATCCACGTACGGCGAAGGGGTCACCGCAGAGCAGGTGTACGAGTATCTCAACTCGGATGACATATGTCCCTGTGTTATTTTGGAGGGCTCCAAAGTCACTGACTTCTGCGCCCGCTCCTCGTCCCCTCTTGCTGTGCCCCGGGAGTCCATACTGCAGGCGCAGACGGAGTTCTATGACTCCGCCACCGCAGAGGCCACCCTGCAGAGCCGCAAGGCAGGCTACAGCGCATCCCTGAACGCCGCCCTTAAAAAGGCCGAGAAGAAGATAGCCACAGAAAGGCAGCGCATCCTCTCCTGTGACAACATGGAGCGCGACCGCCTTTATGGGGAGCTCATTACGGCCAACATATACAGAATCCGCCCTGGGGACGAGCTCCTTGTGGCAGACAACTACTACTCCCCCTCCATGGAGCAGTGCAGCATCCCTCTGGACAAGCAGCTTACGCCTTCGCAGAACGCGCAGAAGTATTACAAGCGGTACAACAAGCAGAAAAGAACCGTGGAAGTCTCCCAGAAGCTCCTGGACGAGGCCCTTGCCAGGGAAGACTACCTGCTGTCCGTGCAGACCGGCATCCAGAGGGCGCAGGACACGGAAGACCTTGCAGAGATTGCCGCCGAGATGCGTGAAAGCGGGCTTCTAAAGGACACTGCAGTCAAAAAGAGCAAAAAGAAGGCCGTCTCAAAGCCGTACCGCATGTACACCTGCAAGGGATACGAATTGCTTGCAGGCCGCAACAACCTCTCCAATGATGCCTTGGTGCATGCCCTCTCCGGGGATGACATATGGCTCCACACCAAAGAGGGCCACTCCTGCCACGTCGGCATAATATGCAGCGGCAACGCGGACGCCGTGCCGGAGGACGTAATCCTTGTTGGGGCGCAGATATGCGCGTTCTACAGCGACCTGGCCGGCAAGGGGAAGGTTGAGGTTTCATACACGAGGCGCCGCAGCGTGCGCAAGCCCAAAGGGGCCGCGCCGGGCTTCGTGACATATACGGATTACAAGTCCATGCTGGTCTCACCGGACCCTCATACGGAGCTGAAACATGAGTAAGAAGCACAAGACAACCGAAGAAGAACAGCCTGCGGAAGTGCCCTACACCAAGAAGACCTACTTCTACGTGGCCATAGGCACCACAGCCGTGTCCGTTATATTCGCCGTCCTCGGATTCGCAATATCCGTCCTCGGATTCTACGGCATCATAGTATCCATCTTGATGTCCCTTGCGTCCCTCTCCTTCCTTTCCACCCAAAAGAAGAAGAACAACTTCAGTGCCGTAAAGCCTCTTACCATCGTAAACTACGTGATTCTCATCCTGCTCATACTCTTCATCATTGGCGGCATAATCTGGAGTGCTACCCAGGCAGAGGCTTAATGAGCCGGCAGACAGCAGCTGCAAGACCCCTTGGAATCTTCCGGAGGGCCTTTTTATGTGCCTTGGAGCGCCGTTCCCTGGCTTTGCGGCAGTATAAAAGACGGTCATAAGGCCGCCTTTTATAACAAAATCTATTTGAAGGGTAAACTGGTATTCTTTGTTTAATGCCTGCCGGAGCTGCCGCCGAAGCTGCCGGAGCCTCCAAAGCCTCCGGTTATGCCTCCCTGTCCGCCTCCGATGCCGGAGCCGCCGAAGCTGCCGTTGGAGGAGCCGCTCTGTGAGCCGCCGCCGGGAGTTGTTATGCTGCTGTTTGAAGAGCCTATGTTAGTAATCGTGCCGGTTATTGTGAAAGATGCAAGCCGGGTGTCTCCGCCATAGATGTAATACGTGCTGCCTGTTGTGAGCTCCGGTGAGGACAGCACTATGACTGATGCAGTCTTCGGCAGAGCATAGTACAGAAGGTTATTGCCGTCTGCATCCTGGAGATATACGATTGTGCCTGCGGCTAAGACAGAGCTGTTGCTGTACGTGAACACTACGCTGTTCTGTGTGGAGCTGGATGAAAGGGTTGCAGCCATTCCGGATGCGCCTGCCGCGAACAGATAGCCGCCCGTTATGATTATGCTTCCGTCTGCGTCCAGACCCTGGTCTGAGCCGTTTGAAGCTCCTGCGATGTACAGGATTCCGCCGGATATGGTAAGGTCTCCGTTGGAGTCCGCTCCGTCTCCGCCTGCTTCCACATATACAACGCCGCCGTTTATGAGCAGGCTGCAGTTGCTGTTCTTTGTGCCAACCGCATTCTCCGTGCCGTCTGCGGCATTGATGCCGTCATCTGAAGCCACAAGGTTTATATAGCCGCCTGTAATCTCCACTTTAGCGGCTTCAAGGCCCTCATAGCAGTCCAGAATCTCTATCGTGCCGTCATATACCTGAAGGAGGTTATCCGCATGAACCGCATCATCCCCGGTGGATGCAATGTCTATACAGCCGCCTTCTATTATGATTGTATTGTTGCTGTGAATGGCGTCATCTGTGGAATTTACCGTTACATCTCCGTTGATGTATATGAAGTAATCCCCGTCTGCAAGCTCTGTGTCGTTCTCGCCCCAGTCTATGCATCCGGCCTTTATGCCCTTGCCTGTTGCAGTGACATCCAGTGAGGAGCCCTCATCTATGTACACGAAGGTGTCTGCCTGTATGCCGTCATCCCCTGCCTCTGTTACTGTAACCGAGGCATTCTTAGTGTATACAAAGCCGCCGTCTGTAAAGGAGAACGTGGGAGCTGACTCATAATCATCATATTCCGGGATCTCTGCATGAAGGGCATCCTTGGTTGCAGACAGCGAAACTGTGGCGTCCGCAATGACAAAGGATGTGGCCTTGATGTTCTTTGTGGAAGATACAGACAGAGACCCGGGTCCGTTGATGGTGAGGGTTCCTTCTATGTCTATGGAGTTCTTGTCGCTTTTTGTGTTGTATATGCTGTTCTCGCCGATGACCGTTATTGTGAGGTCATATCCCTCTGACTCTATTGCTGTGCCGTCATTGTACAAAGCTGCACCAATAAGATACAGCGTCACATCATCCGCCGCTATTGTAATCTTGTTCCCGGCAACTTCATTTGTATCATCTATGTAATACGACCCGGAATCAGAGATTTTCTTGTTTGTGACTTCCGTAATGCTGTCATCCGCCAGCACTTCTTCCGCAGTGGTGTACACAGCGGATGACACATCCCCTGCTGCCTCCAGGGCGTCTGCCTTGAGGCTTGTGGCAGTCATGGATTCACTGCCCACAGGAGCAACTATGCCGTCTGTAGCAGCAGAGCTTCCGCCTGTACTGCCGCTGTTGTCTGTGGCATTCCCTTCATTGCCGGCGGTTCCGCCGCTGCTGTTTCCCTCGTTTCCGCCGTTTCCGCTGCCATCTCCATCCTGTCCGGACGGAGTTTCTCCGTTGTTTCCGGTGTCATCGCCTGATGAGCTGCATCCTGCAAAAACAAGGCACATGCACAGGGCAAGCGCCAGCAGCAAACCAAGCACTGATGATAAGAGCTTGCATTTGCTTTTCATACACCTGTCTCCCGTATCTTCAATCTGATCCGATTATAGTTCCTCTAAATTAGACTTTCAAGAAACTTAACTCAAGTATAATCAAAATTCCCACATTTTTTCACAATGTGTCTAAATTTTCACATAAACTTAAAAAAAGTCACGGAAATTGTGGTAACTGACCCGGTATTTACAGATGCCGGCCTTGTTTTAAACAGATGTGTCAAATTTTGGGTTGCCAAACGGCATATTTTATGCATAATTGCATATAAGTATAC
>JAJPYR010000073.1 GCA_021204825.1 Clostridia bacterium
GGTCCATGCAGGCTGTCCCGGTGCATCCGCACTGCGCAAAACAAGGTCCATGCAGTCCGTTCCGGTGCATCCGCACTGCGCAATTCATGGCGCATCCGGCCCGTTTCATTGCTGCAGGCGGCATATAAAGGCCGTTTGACGGCCTTTAGCTGGCTGCAAACAGTGCTGTTTGGTCCAACAACCTTTATGCAGATTGTTGCATTTGGCCATAAACCGTTATATAATCCTAATATCTTTTGCAGAACACACCTGCCCCTGCGGCAGCATTCATATATGCAGGCATTTTCAGCATAACAGACTATAGATGGATCGTTCAGACAATATAATGGATCGTTTTTCTGTACGGCAGTGAGGTAAGCATGTCCAAAAAGCAAGTCGTGGTTAAGAAGAAAGGCTTCTCAGTAGTGTCCCTTTTAATAGGCCTGTTGATCGGCATTATCATAATGGCGGCCGCCATTGGCGGTCTTGTAGCGTATCTGGTCTTCGGGGATATAGATACCATTTTGAGCATCTTCGGCCTGGAGAACCAGGATGATGACGGCAACTACGTATACGTCAACACGGACACGGAGAACGGCGGCGTCTCCTCGGTCATGGACCTTATAAACTGGGTTTCAGACCTTGGCGGCATCTCAGAGCTTTCCGTGGCGGAAATAAGCGCTAAGCTGCCCGTTGTGGAAACATATGTTGACGTTGTGTATGATGCATTGGCCGACTATGGCCTGGAGCTGGACAGGGATGAAGTGAACGCGCTGCCGTTCAGCGAGTTCACGGACTACATCTCAGACAAGGTAATGGACATACAGCTTGGCGCCCTTCTGGACGCTGTGGGTGTGTCGGAGAGCAGTGCCTTCGGAAGCAACGTCATTGTCAAGGCGATGATATACGGCGTAGAGGCTCCGTATGTGTATGTCAACAAGGTTGGCAATGAATGGGAGCACAGATATCCCGTGTGGTATGACGAGTATTACCTCTATGATGCCAGTTCCGGTTCCGGTGACGCAGAGGCCGGGAACGGGGATGAAGGCGAGGGCGTCTACAGCATTGCCACAGCGGCTTCCACGGCGGAGGATCTGGACCTCAGCGAAAACAGCGGCAAGTATCTCATCAACAGGACAGACGGCAGCACTCTCAGCGGCGAGGACATCGGCAAGTACGCCAAGTATCTCACTCTCAGCGCAGACGGCTATTACCGCATATACTACTGCGGCTTCCCCGCTACGGACGAGGACGGCAACTATACAGAAACCGCATATTATGTGACATACAAGGACCCGGACACAGCGGAATACGTGTGGATGGACCCGTCCCTTGAATACACCACATCCAGCCCGACCCTTCACGGCAACTACTACTTTGACGAAGACCACAATGACGTGGAGGCCAACCCCATAACCATCCGCAAGCTCGTAGACAACCCGTACGAAAACCTGTACGAAATCTATATCACAGACCTGTATGAGAACAACACAGAAGACTTAGGCTTCATTGCGGACGTGCTCGGCAACGTATCCCTGGCAGAGCTCATAAACGGAGAAGTTGACTTCCAGGAAATCGTGGACAACCTTGAGCTTTCCTCCATAATGACCGTAACCTACGACCCCGGCTCCGTATCCAGCGCAGAGAGCATCCTTCTGTATCTCCTGTACGGCGTATCCGACATACAGGCGACAGAGACAACAAATCTCTACACCGGCCTGTACCGCGGGATAGACGGAGATGAGGTGGAGTGCTGGATCCAGACGGACTCCGAAGGCAGCATCCTGGGCGTATACATCTACGATGATGACACGCAGTCATATGCAGAGGCGCCGGGAACGACCATCAGCCAGGTTGACGTCCGTATGAACGGACTCATGGATGATCTGACCATCTCCGAAATCGTGGATGTCTCTGCCATCAACAACCCTATCATCGACATGATAGCAGGCTCAACAATAAACGGCTTCGCCTCAGACATCAACCACATGACAATGAACCAGCTGTTCTGCAACGACATATACGGCAAGTCTGTAGTTGGGACAGACAGCCTTGAGGCCACACTGTATGAAGTGGTTGAGAATACAGATGCTGTTGCGGATGAAGATGCGCAGACGGCATTCAACTCAGAGTATACATACTTCATAGAGGGAAACAGCGGCATACTCATTCCTGTAGGAGAGGGGTACAGCACTGAAGGCGGCACCGTGACATACGGCAACGGCCACTATGATTCATACTCCGACCTCAAAGCTGCCATGGGAGATACGGCAGTATATACATACGGCCAGGCAAGATCTTTGTGGAAACTGCTCATATACCAGACAGTGACGGAGACAGACCCTAATACAGGATCCACATCCATTAAAAAGGATGACAGCGGCCATGCCATAATGTATGAGGTTGCATACCTTGTGAGCGACATGAACAGCATGTATTACAATATACAGTACAACGTGCAGAACGCCAACCTCGCAACTCTGCAGGACGCTCTTATGCTGGACATCTCAGATGATTTCCTTGACTCATATCTGTACACCATATCCAGCGGGTCACTTACTCAGTCCGACAAGCAGGTCAGGGATATGACACTGATAGAGCTCCTCAACTACATCCAGGACAACTTCACCTATACACAGCAGTAACCCCTTGATCTGCGGAGCGCATAACTTAAGTTCACAATTGTAAACGATCCATAAAGGGAGCGCACGGGCAGCAATGTCCGTGCGTCCTCTTATGTGCAAAAGGGGGAGCATGTGTCCGCTTTGAACATCCCAGGCCGGCGCCTTTGCGGCGGCTGTAAACCTGCCGCAATGGAGCCGAGTACGAACATATGTTTGGCGATTTTTCCCAATCCGGAAATCCGGAGGGCCGGCAGACCCTGGACGGAGGGCGCAGGATGCCTCTGCAGGCATCATTTCCAGAAGCCGTTACAGGCTTTGGATGGCTTCTGTCAGAGTGGCGGGCGTTGATTATCACAGAACCGTCACAGAGAAAATGCCGGGATATGTGCAATGTTTTTGTGTACATTGCGGATTTTGCAAAAAAGCCGGCCGGGATGTGTTTAAAATGCCGGAAAAGCGGGTATATATAATAGTGTAGGGCACCGCAGGTGCGTTCGCTGTTTGCCGGGGCTGAAGCTCCGTTGTTATCTGTTCCTTTGCAGCGTGCCATGAATTTGGCGCGCGGGCCAAAAAAGTTTGACAAGCGGTCGTTTTTAATGTAAACTTTTTTATACGCAGGATTTCAGGCCTGCTTTAGACTACCTTGCGTGCGGCAGGACCGTACGCCGATTAGACCGGGAGGTAATATAATGAAGACTTATGAGATAATGTACGTTGTTGACAACGCCGTCTCAGATGAAGCCAAGGAAGCGGTTCAGGCAAAGTTCGAGAACCTTATCAAGGCACAGGGCGGCAACGTTGTCTCGGTCGATAAGATGGGAGCCAAGAAGCTTGCTTACCCCATCGACCACAAGACCGAAGGATACTACGTAGTTATCACTTACGAAGGAGACGGAAGCTTCAACAGGGAGCTGGACCGTGTAGTCTCACTTACTTCGGAAGTTATAAGACGCAAGATAATGACGAAAGAATAGGGGATATAATGAACAGGATTTTTCTTATCGGTAACCTGACCCGTGACCCGGAGCTCACAGAGACCGCCAGCGGGATCAAGATCTGCCGTTTCAGCATAGCTGTCAACCGCAGTTATGGCAACACGGAAGACAGGAAGACCGACTTTTTCAACATCGTAGCATGGCGCGGCCTCGGAGAGAACGTAGCCAAGTACGCGAGAAAGGGAAACAAGGTATGCGTAGTGGGATCCGTAGAGCTCCGCACCTATGATGACAAGGACGGCATCCGCCGCACGGCTATGGATGTTGTGGCACAGGACGTTGAATTCCTTACCCCGAAGGGATCTTCATCCTCATCATCCGCGTCAGATGACGGGTACTCATCCGGATACTCCTCAGGCTCCTCATCAGGCAGCAGGGACTCAGGACGCCCGCAGCTGCAGCCGTTCGATGACGACAGCGACATACCCTTCTGAGACATAAAGGAGAAAGATTATGGAAGAGAATAACAACGCTGAGGTAAGCGAGGTAGCAGCAGCTCCCGCAGCAGCAGAGACCAGCGCGGCAAACACTGAAACGAACACGAACACCAATAACAGCAACAACGGCGAAAGAAGATACAACAGGAACAATAATGACCGCAGCAACGGCGAGAGGAACTACAACCGCGGCGGGAAGAAGGGCGGCTACAAGCGCTCTCCCCGCAAGAAGGTATGCGTATTCTGCCAGGAAAAGGTCGCTTACATTGACTACAAGGACGTGGCACGCCTCCGCAAGTTCATAACAGAGGGAGCCAAGATGATTCCCCGGAGAATGACCGGAACATGCGCAAAGCACCAGCGTGAGCTTGCCAGAGCCATCAAGAACGCACGCCAGGCCGCTCTGCTTCCGTTCGTAGGAGAGTAACCGCCCTGCATCAGCACACAGCACTTAAAAAGAGCACCCGCTTGGATGCTCTTTTTTGTGCCTTTTTTTTGTGCATTCATTTGCCGCACCAACAGCAGACGGCGTCCTGCTGCAGTCTGCAGGCTTATGCGTTGTAATTGCGGGGCCCGAAGATTGCAGTGCCTATGCGCACCATGTTGGAGCCCTCTTCTATGCAGAGCTTCCAGTCCCCGCTCATGCCCATGGAGAGGTAGTCAAAATCCGGCATGTATGCGCGGATGGTGTCAAACAGGCCTCTCATCTGGCGTGCCAGGGGACGGAGGACGGTTTCGTCATCCGTGAAGGGAAGCATGGCCATAAGGCCGCGTATCCTGAGGCCCGGCAGGGCTGCTATCGCCTTTACGGCGTCTTCTGCCTCTGCGGCGTCAAAGCCTCCCTTGGTCTCCTGGTTTCCGGCGTTTATCTGGATGAGTATCTCAGAGACCACGCCGGCCTTCACGCTTCTCGAGGAAAGGTCCTGTGCAAGCTCCATTCTGTCCACAGAGTGGTACAGGTCTACTTTGCCGATGAGATATTTGATCTTGTTGGTCTGCAGGTGGCCTATGAACTGCCTTGAGGGGTTGCCTTGTATGGCGTCATATTTGTCCCTGAACTCCTGCACGTGGTTGTCCGCTATCTCCGTTATGCCTGCCGCAATGGCCTCGTTTATGGCCTCCGGTGTCTGCGTCTTGACGGCAGCGACAAGGGAGACGGGCTCACCGTATTTGTTGGTCTTGGGGACTTCTTCCAAAAGCTTATGTACATTTTCCGTAATGCTCATAATGACTTTGCCTCACTTGGGATAAAGTGTAATATGCCGTTCAAGTGTGTATATCCGTGCTGTTCTGCTTCTGTGGGCGTGAATATGACGGCCGCCGGAGGGCGTTATATCTCGGCGGCGATGAGCTTTGCCATCTCGCTGCCGGCCACCTTGGTGCAGCCCTCGGACCAGATGTCTGCCGTGCGATATCCCTTGTCCAGGACGCGCTGGATGGCGGACTCTATTGCTGTGTATTCTTCTGTCAGGCCGAAGGAGTCACGGAGCATCATGGCAGCGGCCAGGATGGTGGCAATGGGGTTGGCTATGTCCTTGCCGGCAATGTCCGGGGCGGAGCCGTGTATGGGCTCATACAGCCCGCAGGCGGAGTCCCCGAGGGAGGAGGATGCAAGCATGCCTATGGAGCCTGTTACCTGTGCGGCCTCGTCTGAGAGGATGTCTCCGAAGATGTTGGATGTTACTACGACATCAAACTGGGCGGGGTTCCTGACTATCTGCATGGCAGTGTTGTCCACGAGCATGTCCTGCACCGTAATCTCCGGGTAGTTTTTCTCCACGTACTCATGCACAACCTTTCTCCAGAGCCTCGAATTCTCCAGCACGTTTGCCTTGTCCACGGATATGATTTTCTTTGTGCGCTTCATGGCAAGCTCGCATGCTATGCGGGTTATGCGCTCTATCTCGTGCGTGGTGTATCTCTCTGTGTCCACGGCAAACTCTTCGCCGTTGGCTTCATATCCGCGCTCTCTGTGGCCGAAATAGATGCCGCCTGTGAGCTCACGGACTATTATAATCTCCACGCCGTTCTTTGTAAGGTCCTTGCGGAGGGGAGATGCATCCGCAAGGGAAGACCAGAGCTTTGCGGGGCGGATGTTGGAGTACAGGCCCATTGCCTTGCGGATTCCAAGCAAGCCTGCTTCCGGCCTTACGTCCCCGCCAAGGTGGTCCCACTTGGGGCCGCCGACGGCTCCCAAAAGGACACTGTCTGAAGCCAGGCAGGCTTTGACTGTCTCCTCCGGCAGAGGGTTGCCGCAGGCGTCTATTGCGCAGCCGCCCATAAGGCAGTGCTGAAAGTTGAACTTGTGGCCGTACTTTGCGCCTGTTCTTTCCAGCACGGAAATGGCTCCCCTGCAGATTTCCGGGCCAATGCCGTCTCCGTCCAGAACTACGATATTGTATTCCATAATCCCTGTCCTCCGTTACTTTGCCTGGTTCTTGGTAAGGTGCTTGATAAGCCCGCCGTCCTTTATTATCTCTTCAATGAAGGGAGGGAAGGGCTCCGCGGAGAAGCTCTCGCCCGTTGTCTCATTGGTAATCTTTCCTGCGGCAAGGTCACAGGAGACCGTGTCCCCTGCGGAAATGGCTGCAACCGCAGCCGGGCACTCCAGGATGGGCAGGCCGATGTTTATGGAGTTGCGGTAAAAGATGCGCGCAAATGAGTTGGCGATGACGAGGGACACGCCGCTGGCCTTTATGGCTATGGGCGCATGCTCACGTGAAGACCCGCAGCCGAAGTTGTCCCCGGCCACAATGATGTCCCCGGGCTGGACCCTTGAGGGGAAGGAAGCGTCTATGTCTTCCATGCAGTGAGAGGCAAGCTCTGTCTCAGATGTGGTGTTGAGGTATCTTGCGGGAATTATGACGTCCGTGTTGACGTCATCCCCGTACTTGAAAACTGTTCCTTTGACTTCCATGATATGCCTCTCCTTTAGATCTCATCCGGTGTGGCAATCCTGCCGGCTACGGCAGACGCTGCGGCTACGTACGGGGATGCAAGATATATCTCGCTGGATGTGTGGCCCATTCTGCCTACGAAGTTTCTGTTGGTGGTTGAGACGGCTCTCTCGCCCTCTGCAAGGATGCCCATATAACCGCCTAAGCAGGGGCCGCAGGTAGGGGTGGAGACAACGGCTCCGGCCTCTATGAATATGTCCACAAGCCCTTCATGCACCGCCTGCAGGTATATCCGGTTCGTGGCGGGGATTACTATAGTCCTGACGTCCTTTGCCACATGTCTGCCCTTTAAGATGCCCGCTGCAATCCTGAGGTCTGAGATGCGCCCGTTGGTGCAGGAGCCTATGACTACCTGCTGGATCTCAATATCGCCCCACTGGTCCGGCGTCTTTGCGTTCTCCGGAAGGTGAGGGAAGGAGACTGTAGGCTGGAGCTCATCCAGCTTAATCTCATACGTGGCCTCATATTCTGCGTCCGGGTCTGCCTCATACACATCTATGCTGCCCTTGTATCTTCCTGCAAGGTACTCGCGGCAGATGTCATCCACGGGGAAGATGCCGTTCTTTGCGCCGGCCTCTATAGCCATGTTGCAGATGGTGAACCTGTCATCCATTCCAAGATACTGCACGCCGTCCCCTGTGAACTCCATGCTCTTGTAAAGGGCGCCGTCCACGCCTATGAGCCCTATGATATGCAGTATTACGTCCTTGCCGCAGATGTACTTGCCGGGCTTTCCTGTGAGCACGAACTTCATTGCCGCAGGCACCTTGAACCATGCCTTGCCGGATATCATGCCGGCGGCAAGATCCGTTGAGCCAACGCCTGTGGAGAATGCCCCGACGGCTCCGTATGTGCACGTATGGCTGTCTGCGCCTATGATGCAGTCCCCGGGACCTACAAGCCCCTGCTCCGGCAGAAGGGCATGCTCTATGCCCATGCGGCCCACGTCATAAAAGTCTTCAATGCCCTTTTCCCTTGCAAAGTCCCTGCACATCTTGCACTGCTGCGCGCTCTTGATGTCCTTGTTGGGCACGAAGTGGTCCATGACCAGCACAACCCTTGTGTCCTTGCACACTTCCTTGCATCCGGACTT
>JAJPYR010000019.1 GCA_021204825.1 Clostridia bacterium
CGCTTTTGATTAGCTGTAATGACCGGTGAAAGACCCCTCTTCAGATGCAGATACAGCTGTTCCTGCAGAAACCTCTGCGGATGCAGCGCCGGAAGCAGATGAACAGCCTGCGGAAGAGCTCACAGCGGATACAAAAGCAGAGGTCTCTGTTGAAGACCTTTCTGCGGAGACAGATACAACTGTTCCTGCAGAATCCCCTGCGGATGCAGCGGCAGAAACAGAAGACCCGCTTGCAATAGAAACTGCATATTCAGACTTGGAGGCTCTTGCAAAGGAGCTGGAAGCGGGGGCAGAGACTGCGGCGGAAGACACCGCCGCATATGATGCCCCCCCTGCAGAAGTTCCCGGCACAGTACAGGATGCTGCTGCAAAGGAACCCATGATTTCAGAGTCCGTTCCGGAAGATCTTTCAGAGGATTCCGTCACAGCAGAAGAGCCCCTGGATGAAGTCTCAGTGTCCCCGGAGGAGCAGGCGGCAGATGCAGATGCCGGTCCTAAGATCACTCCGGAGGAACTGCCTGTCCAGGATACAGATGCCGGTACGGAAGGCACAGAGCCTGCGCAAGAGCAGGAACAGACAGACGGTACAGAGTCCGGGGCGGAAACAGCATCCGCAGACATCGCGGATGAACAGTCTGCTTTGGATACGGATGTGCCCGTGGAAGAGCCTGCAGAAGAGCAGGCGGCAGATGAGCCCGCAGAGGAACAGGCTGCTGCAGATACAGATGCGGCACCCGCAGAGGAATCCTCTGCAGATAATACAGTTGAGGCGGCAGAGAAGCCTGCGGATGAGTCAGCGGAAGAGCAGACTGCAGCAGATACTGAGACTGCATCCCCAGATGAAACCTCTTCAGACAGTACAGGCGAGCCTGTAACAGAGCCTGTAACAGAGCCTGTAACAGAGCCTGTAACAGCACCCGCGGAAGCAGCTGCGGCAGAGGGCACGGAGGCCGCAGATGAAGCGCCGGAGAGTGCAGAGGGCCCCGCTGCGGAGACAGAGGCCGCAGAGGAGAACCCTTCGGAGGCAGCACCGGAAGCTATAGCAGGGAAAGGGCTCTCTCATGAAGGCGTGCAGCTCCAGATGGACCTGGATGGCGCCATGCAGGGCACGGCCATAGGAGACACGGCGGACGCCGTGCTTGAAGAGCAGCTTGCAGAGGAAGTGAACACGGAGCCGGAGCCTGTTAAATCTCCGGAGCCGGAATATGAAGAGATAATAGTAGAAGAGCCGCTGCCGCCCCATCCCGGAAATTATTTCACTGTGTACCCGGACAATGTATGGTATGCGGATTATGAGAAGTGCAGGGATAATATGTGCTTTGCGGACAACGGCGCGGACAAGACTTGCTGGTATGAATGGACGGCCGTAGGGCTGTATGCCAGAAAGTATATAGAAGAGAGAACGGGAAGCGGGGACATCGCTGTCGTTGGTGTAAGGGACGGCGGTGAGATTGCGTGGAAGATGGCCGCTGTAAGGCCGTTCAGCTGTGCGGTTCCCATCTGTGCCGCAGGCTGGAGAACGGCTGCGGGAACGCTCAAGTTTGAGAAGCTGGAAAAGACGGCGGTCATGAATGACGCCGCAGCGGTTCCGGCTGTGAAGAAGGACAAAAAGGCCGCAAAGGCCGCAAAAACGCCCAGGGAGAACAAAAAGGCATATAGGGAAGAGATCCCGGATGACAGCGCAAAATACAACTTCTCCGCAGGGCTGGATTCGCAGGCGTATGCCCCGTATGTGAAGTGCCCTGTGCTCATGCTCTGCAGCGTGAACGACCCCAGGTTCGATTATGACAGGGCGTATGACACATATTTGCGCATAAACCCGGATCATAATGCGGAAAGCGGCATTGTGTATGCCATGAACTACAACTCGTTCATAGATGAACACTGCAAGAATGACATGTTCATGTTCCTCAACAAATACCTGAGGGGCCGTCATGTCTTCCTTCCCAAGCCCGTCAAGGTGGACATAACCGTGGACAGGCTGCAGAACCTCACGGCCCGCGTGGACGCAGACCAGGAAGGCGTGGCCAAAATATTTGCTGTATATTATGCAGAGGACACATTAAGCCCGGTCCTTCGCACCTGGATTAAGGCAGACCCCGTAAACGGCACCAAGAACGAGTTCAATCTCAAAGTGTACGAGGGAAGCAAGAACCTTTTTGTACTGGCTTCGGCAGAGTACACCAACGGCTATGTGGCCTGGTCCAAGGTCTATGTAAAGACCATATCCGGCCGTTTCCGCAACATGCTGCACCGCAGCCCCATCATATATTCATCCAAGCTGCAGAATGACGGTTTCATATCCCTGGGGCTGGAACAGTCCGCCGAGGGCGGCGTGCTCCTGGACGAGGATAAATCCGCAGAACCGAAAAGGATAGACATGGATGGCGTAACCGGCCTGTACTCCCCGGGCGGTGTGCGCACATACCGTATAAGCAAGCCCCGCTATGCGCCTGACGCCAATAGCATAATGGCCCTGGACATCTACGTGGAAAATGACGCGAACATATACATTACTATAACGGACCTCAAGACCAACGAGGAGTACGTCTTCACGGATTACATCTTCGGCGGCCTGTGGCAGAACCTGAAGCTCGCCCCGGGGACCTTCAAATGCGGCCGCAAGGGCCTGGACACCTTCTGCCATGAGGCCATGCTCACCATCTGTGCGGACGGCCTCTACGCCGTGAACAACATCATGTGGCTCTGACACCTCAGCAAACCCAAGGTACAGCAATGCAGGAAGACATCTTTGGCACAACTGAAAAAACCACAGACCTTTCATCCCCTCAGGCAAAAGTCTCCCGGGACGATATTCTGCATGAGCTGGAAGACACTCTGGACCACATTCTGCATGACTTCCCACCGGAGCCGGAACAGGCATCCGCAGAGCCTGAAGAGCCCGCGGAAGAGACCGATGCAGAGCCCGCGGAAGAGCCCGTTGCAGAGCCCGCGGAAGAGCCCGTTGCAGAGCCCGCGGAAGAGAGCACTTCAGAGCCGGCCAGGACACCGGATGAAACTCCGTTTATGGCACCCGAAGTGCAGGTTAAGGCCGCCGAAGAGGTCTTGCAGGAGCCTGCGGAAACCGCAGAAGAGCAGGTATCCGCAGAGCCGGCAGAAGATGAGGAACAGGCTTTACAGGAACCCGCTGAGATTACAGATGAACAGCCTTCACAGGAGCCTGCAGAAGCTCCGTTTGCGGCACCCGTACAGCAGATTACGGCCGCAGAAGAGATGCCTGCAGAGCCTGCAGAAGCCATAGATGAACAGCCTGCGGAAGCTGCAGAGGCACAGACCCCGGACCAGCCTGCAGAACCATTGGAAGGCCAGCATGCGGAAGCTGCAGAAGAGATGCCTGCAGAGGCCGCAGAGGAACAGGCTCCGGAAGAGCCGGATGCAACGCCGGAGGAATTGACCAGAATTACGGAAACGGATGCAGGACAGGTTCCGGCGGCGGAAGCAGAGACAGGTGCGGCAGCAGAGAGAGCTTGGGACCCGTTTGCGGAAACGCTGCCGCAGGAAGCCGCAGCAGAAGCGGCGCCGGCAGGCAAGGCAAAGAAGAAGGTGAAGCCCGGGACTGTAGTGCTGGACATCGTGCTGGCCGTAATAGTTGTGATTGTGGTGTTCATTGTCGCCTTTGCCGTGTGCTTTGAAGGAGTGTACATCGTAGGGACTTCCATGATGCCAACCTTCACGGGGGCGCTGGATTCAGAAACGGAAGGCGGGGATTATGTGTATGCCAACAAGTACCGCAAGCCCACGTACGGGGATGTTGTCATAATCCAGGAGACGGAGTCCAAGATCATCATAAAGCGCGTCATAGCAATGGAAGGGGACTCGGTGTACATGGACCAGGGCACAGTGTACGTGCAGTACGCAGGAACTGCGGAATACACCGCCCTTGAAGAGGACTATGTAGCCGCGGAGAACAATACGCCTGCGCTCAACATCAACACCCAGAAGGCCCATACCGTTGCAGACGGCTGCATATACTGCCTCGGGGACAACAGGGACGTGTCCAATGACAGCCGCCAGAACGGGGACTTCCCGCTTGATTCCGTGCTTGGCGTTGTGCCAAACTGGATAATCTCCATAAAGTCCTTCACAACCAGCCTGTATGACCTCATACACTTCTAGCCGTCTTTGGCATATGCCGGCGGCATAAAGGGGCACATGCGCGCAAGATACGCATTTGTGCAAAGTGCACAATAAAAGAAAATATCCCGCCATTTGCTTGGCGGATTATATGACAGCAGACAGCGACACAACTCAGAAGGAGACATTCATATGCATGCAGTGGTTACTGTTGTAGGCAAAGACAAAACAGGCATCATAGCAAAAGTAAGCACCTTCCTTGCAGAGAGGGGCGTAAATATACTGGACATCAGCCAGACCATCATGGATGAGTACTTCGCCATGATTATGCTTGTGGACCTTTCCGGGTCATCAAAGCCTCTGTCCGTTTTAGCGGACGAGTGCGCTGAGATGGGCAAAGGGATCGGGATGTCCATTCATGTGCAGCATGAGGAAATCTTCAACGCAATGCACACCGTATGATATGAGGCCCTGCATATGTTCAACACACAGGAAGTACTTGAGACCATAGACATGATAGAAAGGGAGCACCTGGACATCCGCACGGTAACCATGGGCATATCCCTTCTTCCATGCATAAGAGGCACGGCCAAAGAGACTGCACGCCTCGTATATGACACCATCTGCAAAAAAGCGGAAAACATAGTAAAGGTTGCCAATGACCTGTCGCGCGAGTACGGCATTCCCATCGTCAACAAGCGCGTCTCCGTAACCCCGGCATCCATCATCTGCGCCCCCTTTTCCAGGGATTCCGCAGCAATCGGCAAGGCTTTGGATGACGCCGCCAAGACTGTAGGCGTGGATTTTTTAGGCGGATACACGGCCCTCGTGCACAAGGGAATGGCAGATTATGAGAGGGACTTCATACAGTCCATCCCCGAGGTTCTCTCCACAACGGACCGCCTGTGCTCATCCGTAAACGTCGGCTCTTCCAAGTCCGGCATTAACATGGACGCCGTGGCCCTCATGGGTGAGACGGTTCTGCGCACAGCCCAGCTCACTGCAGACCAGGACGGATACGGCTGTGCAAAGCTTGTGGTGTTCTGCAATGCGGTGGAGGACAACCCCTTCATGGCAGGCGCCTTCCACGGCATAGGCGAGAGCGGCACCGTCATAAACGTGGGTGTCTCCGGGCCGGGAGTTGTGGAGGCTGCGGTGCGTGCAGCAGGCACGGACAAGGATCTCGGCGAGATAGCAGAGGTTGTAAAGCGCACGTCATTCAAGATAACCCGCGCGGGGCAGCTCATTGCGCGCGAGGCGGCAAAGCGCCTCAACGCAGAGTTCGGAATTGTGGACCTGTCCCTGGCTCCCACACCGGAGCGCGGGGATTCAGTTGCGGCCATCCTGGAAGCCTTCGGCCTGGAGAGCGTAGGCACTCACGGCACAACTGCCTGCCTTGCAATGCTCAATGACGCAGTCAAAAAGGGCGGCATTATGGCAAGCTCCAGGGTAGGCGGCCTGTCCGGCGCATTCATTCCACTTTCAGAGGACATAGGCATGATAGAGGCCGCTGAAAGGGGGTCCATAAACATGGACAAGCTGGAGGCCATGACTGCGGTATGCTCCGTGGGCCTAGACATGATAGCCATCCCGGGAGACACCCCGGCATCCACAATCTCCGCAATTATTGCGGACGAGGCGGCCATAGGCATGATCAACAACAAGACCACGGCGGTCCGCGTAATACCCGTGCCCGGAAAAGGCGTCGGGGATGAAGTGAACTTCGGAGGCTTAATGGGGCGCGCCCCCGTAATCCCTGTCCACAAGGACAGCTCCGCCGTCTTCATATCCCGCGGCGGCCTCATTCCCGCCCCCGTCCATTCCAACAAGAACTAGCAGGAACAGACCTGTCCTGCGCCGGGGAGCCGGCGCGGAGCGGCACAAATATAAGCACTTTTAAGGCATATCATATGAAAAGAGAAGAAGTACCCGAAGGGAGAAAATGGAGAATAGAGGACATATATCCCACAGATGAGGACTGGGAGAATGACCTCGAAAAGTTCGCCGGAATGCTGGACTTTTCAGCATACAAGGGAAACCTTGGAGACAGGGACACATTGCTTGCGTTCTTTAAGCGCAATGATGAAGTCTCAGAGCTCTGTGAGCGCCTCGGGATGTATTCCCAGATGCGCCATGACGAGGATGCCGGCAATTCCAAATACACGGCTATGTACTCCAGAATGACCATGGTCTGCTCAAGGTACAGCGTGTCTCTCGCCTTCTTCTCTCCAGAGATGGCCAAGGTGGATGAGGATTACCTCAAAGGGCTCATCCTGGACCCGGACTTTTCGGATTATGATTATGAGCTCTCCCGCATACTTGCAGAGAGGGCGCATTCCGTCTCGGAGGCGGAGGAAAGGATAGTGGGCCTTTCCGGGGACGCGTTAAGCTCCTTCAACGAGATATTCGGCATGATAGACAACGTGGACCTGCCGCTCACCTACGTAACATATGAGGGCAAGAGGGTGAAGCTCTCCCACGGCCTGTACGGCATAATCCTTCACTCCGAGGACCGCAGGGCCCGCCGCGAGGCATACAACAAGTATTACAAGGCCTACACGTCCCTCATAAACACCCTCACAAGCGTCTATGCGGGAAGCGTTAAGTCGGACGTGCTTATGTCCCGCATCTACAAGTTCAACTCCTGCATGGAGAGGGCGCTTTTCTATGAGGACGTGGACAGGAAGGTGTATGACAATCTTTTGAAGGCCGTGGACGAGTCCCTGCCCGTCATGCACAGGTACATAAGGGACCGCAAGAAGATACTGGGCCTTAAGAAGCAGTATTTCTATGACATCTACGTTCCCCTGACTCCCGGCGTGGATGTGAAGTATTCATATGACGAGGCATATGAGAGGGTCATAGAGGGCCTTGCTCCCCTGGGGAAAGAGTACCAGGACCTCTTGAGGCGCGGCCATGATGAAAGGTGGCTGGATGTGGAGGAGACGGAAGGCAAGCGCAGCGGGGCGTACAGCATAGGCTTCAAGGGCGTGCACCCCTTCGTGCTTTTGAATTACCAGCCCACGCTCAACGAGGTCTTTACGATAGCCCACGAGATGGGCCATTCCATTCATACGTATTACTCCAGCGAGGCGCAGCCGTATGCCAAGAGCGACTACAAGATTTTCGTGGCTGAAGTGGCTTCCACCGTCAACGAGGTCCTTCTCTTAAAGGACATGCTCTCCAAGGCTGAGAGCGATGACCTCAAGAAGTATCTGCTCAATTACTACCTGGACACCATACGCACTACCCTGTACCGCCAGACCATGTTCGCGGAGTTTGAATACGAAGCCCACACGCTGGCGGAAAAGGATGAGCCACTCACGAAAGAGTGCCTCTGCAAAATATACGCAGACTTGGGCCGCAAGTATTACGGGGACGGCATAGAGCATGATTACAACATCTCCTGCGAGTGGATGCGCATCCCTCACTTCTACAGGGCCTTCTACGTGTACAAGTACGCCACAGGCATAACTGCAGCCATCTGCATAGCCAACAGAATCCTCACGGAAGGGGAGCCCGCCGTTGCGGATTACAGAAAGTTCCTCTCATCCGGATCTTCCTCAGACCCCGTGTCCCTTCTCAAGCTTGCAGGCGTGGACCTCTCCACGGAGGAGCCGTACAAATTTGCCTCCAAAGAGTTTGAAGACACCTTAATCCAGCTGGAGCAGCTGGCGGGCATATGATTCCCGCGTGGTGCCATCCGGGCAGGGTAAATAATCATTTGTTTGTGCAAATTGCCCAAACACGAAAACAGCCGTCTCAAGCCATGCCGTATCTGCAGATGCTGCGGATATGAAGGGCTTTGGACGGATACATACAGCCACAGAGACCAGGAAAGAATGATATGGCAGATGCACTGGATTTAAGAACTAAGGAGATGCCGCACAGCCTGCGGGCGGAGCAGGCGCTTCTGGCATGCCTTCTGACGGACAATGATGCCGTTACGGATGTTATAGCGGACCTGAAGGAGGAAGACTTCTACCAGGAGTCCCACCAGCTCATATACGGCGCCATTATGGCGGTGTACAACAGTTCCAAGGCGGTTGAGATCCTTACGGTATATGACCGTCTTGCCCATGACGGCACCCTTGCAAAGGCGGGGGACCTGGTATATCTCACAGAGCTTGCGGAGATGCTTCCCTCTGCCGCCAACGTGCAGGAATACCTGGGCATGGTCAAAAACTACAGCACCGCCAGAAAGCTTATCCGTGCCGGCAGGGACATAGAGAAGAACGCAAGGGAGTCGGATGACAGCACCAAGAGCATGCAGTTCGCAGAGACCCTTGTGTACAACATCTCGGCGCAGAGTGACACATCCACAATGCGCAACATCTCCGAGACACCTGCCGTGGATGAGGTCCTCAAGAAGTTCCAGCTAATACAGAAGGACAAGGACGCCCTAAGGGGTGTGAAGACGGGCTTCAACGAGATAGACCGCATAACCAACGGCCTGCAGAAGTCGGACCTCATTGTCATTGCGGCCCGTCCTGCAATGGGCAAGACATCCTTCTCCATGAACATAATAGAGCACGCCGCCCTTGTGGAGGGCAAGGTGTGCGCCGTCTTCTCCCTTGAAATGCCGGAGATACAGATAGTCCAGAGGCTCATATGCTCGGAGGCGGAGGTATCAATGTCCAGAGCCCTCCAGGGCAAGCTTACGGAGGGGGACTGGAGAGCCCTTGCCAAGGCTTCGCAGAAGATCAAGGAAGCCAACATCAACATAGATGAATCCTCCAGGGTAACCCCTGCTGAGATCCTTTCAAAGTGCAGGCGCATAAAGGCCCGTTACGGGGCCCTGGACCTTGTCATGGTGGACTACATACAGCTCATGTCATCCGGCCGCAGGAATGAGGAGAACAGGGTGCAGGAAGTGGCCTCCATAACAAGAGACTTAAAGATTATGGCCAAGGAGCTGGACGTGCCCGTCATTGCCCTCTCGCAGCTGAGCCGTGCAGCCGGCACCGGCAAGCCCTCGCTTATAGACCTTCGTGAGTCCGGCGCCATAGAGCAGGATGCGGACATTGTAATGTTCATATACAATGATGACAAGGACAAGAAGCAGGATGAGGATGAAGACCTCCGCAGGGACATAAGGTACATAAGCATTGCAAAGCACCGCAACGGCGAGACCCGTGAGAAGATAGAGCTCAGATTCCGCGGAGAGCTCACCAAGTTCGTCAACCCTGAGCTCAGCGAGGTCATGGAGGAGCGTGCGGAAGACTCAGCAGCAAAGGCCGCCAGGACCTACTCCAGGCGCGAGGAGCTCACTCCCCCGCCGGAGATAGACAACGAGCCCGGTCCGGATGAGGACCTACCGTTCTAACCATACAGCCATTGCCCATGGGCAATACAGGCGGCCGTAAGGCTGCATAACCCGCCGGAAACGGCAATACAGCAACAAAAGGCAACACCTTGGGAAGGACACCGGAAAAGCCATGCAGACCCGTATAATGCAGACAAATGAAGAATCCCTCGCTTTGGCGAAGGAGATTATTGAGGCCGGCGGTCTTGTGGCTTTCCCAACGGAGACGGTATACGGCCTGGGCGCCAATGCCCTCAACGAAGACGCCTGCAGAAAGATATTTGTAGTGAAGGGACGCCCCAATGACAACCCTCTCATAGTCCACGTGCACAGGGATTATGACATTTCGTCGCTGGTTACGGCGATACCGGAATACGCATGGCGCCTTCGCAAGGCGTATCTTCCGGGACCGCTTACAATGGTCTTCAAGAGCCTCGGCACAGTATGCCCGGCCGTCTCTTGCGGCCTGGACACAGTTGCCATACGCGTCCCCTCCAACCCCAAGGCGCAGGAGTTTCTAAGGTACGTGGACCTGCCGGTTGCAGCCCCGTCCGCGAACATCTCCAAGCATGTCTCACCCACGTCCGCAGAGCATGTCCTCGCGGACTTTAACGGCCTCATACCGCTCATACTGGACGGCGGGGAGTGCACAGGGGGCATAGAGAGCACTGTTCTGGACTGCACCGGCCCTGTTCCCGTGGTGTTGAGGTCCGGTCTTGTAACCCGCGAGATGGTGGCGGCAGTTGCCGGGGACTGCAGGGTGCACATTCCCGTTGCCGGGGAGAAGGTGCGTTCTCCCGGGATGAAGTATTCCCATTACTCCCCCAGATGCCGCACGGCTCTTTATACGGAGGAGAACATATCCGCAGCCGTTGCGAGATATGACGCAGAATGTGCAAAAGGTGCCGCAGTATCCTTTATCTGTCTGGATGAAACGGCACAAAAGCTGGGCTCCAGAAGGTGCCTAAACATTGGCCGGACGGCAGAGGAAGGGGCCAGGAATCTGTACAGGATGCTCCGCGAGGGGGAAAAGGAGCTGGATATGATAATAGGTATAGCGCCTGCCGGAAGGGACGGCGTTATGGCAGGGCTTATGAACAGATTTGAGAAAGCATGCGGCGGTGTATATGAAGAAAGCTGACGGACAGGCAAAAGACTCAAAGAAAAAACCCAAAAACGTCCACAAGAGAGTGGTCTTTATCTGCACGGGCAACACATGCAGGAGCCCCATGGCGGAGCTGATCTTAAGGCAGAAGCTGAAGGAAAAAAAGATCCGCTGGTGGGACGTCTCTTCCTGCGGCCTGCAGGCGGAGCCCGGGACAGGGATGAGCCTGTACAGCCGTTTCGCCCTGACGGAGATCGGCATAGACCCCGGGGACTTCAAGTCCAGGCAGCTTACAGATGCCATCCTTAAAAAGAGCACGGTTGTCTTCTGCATGACGGACTCCCAGAAGCGTCTTTTGGAGGGCAAGGCTCACGTGTTCTCCATAAAGGATGTGACCGGGCGCGAAGTGCCGGACCCGTACGGGCAGGGCATGGAAGAGTACAGGGCCGCGCGTGATGAGCTCATGCGCGCCTGTGACACCATAATAGAGGACTACATAACCCAGTTCCAGGACGGCGAGGACAAGATGTATGATGATGAGTAATCCGCCCGCTTGCATCCATCCGGTCCCGGCCCCGGCATGCGCCTCATATTGGCGCCTGCTGCTCCGGGAACGTGCACATATACGTCAGATTCTGCACCTGCAGACATAAGATGCCAGAGAGAGGAAATGAGATGAAGATTGCAATAGCTAATGACCACGGCGCCCTTAACCTCAAGAGAGATGTAAAGAAGTACCTTCTGGACAACGGATATGACGTTGTAGACTTCGGCACCAACTCTTCAGAGTCCTGTGATTATCCGGATTACGGCCTTCCCGCAGCGGAGGCGGTAGCCTCCGGGGAGTGTGATATGGGAATCCTTATGTGCTCCACAGGCATAGGCATGTCCCTTGTGGCAAACAAGGTGCCGGGGATACGCTGCGCGCACTGCCATGACACATACTGCGCGGAGTACACCCGCCGCCACAACAACGCCAACGTGCTTGCCATGGGGGAGAAGGTTGTGGGCCCGGGGCTTGCGCTGCAGATAGTGAAGATATTCCTTGAAACGGAGTTTGAAGGCGGCAGGCACCAGAGGCGCGTGGACAAAATAACGGCCGTGGAGAAGAAGTACAGCAAGTAAAGACAGGAGTGCGGCAAGCATAAAAGTCCGCCGGCGAAGGAAGCGGCGGGCTTTGTCTATGCACGGGGGAAGACTGCATGGGCTGGAACAGCAAGGTAGGCATAGCCAAGAGCTTTAAAAGTGATATGGACGGGCTTTCCGTTGAGAGACAGAATGCCCTCAAGAAGGCTATGTACACTTTTATGCGGGACAAGAAAACAAGGTCGCTGGATTTTGAACAGGTACAGGGCAGCAAAGGCCTGGGGTCCATTCGCAGCACTCTTGGAGACAGGGCTGTTTTAAAGCCGTATGAAAGGGAAGGTGTGTATCTGTTCCTCACGGCAGGGGATCATGACAAGACCCGTGAGAGGGCAAAGCGCAAGCAGGTGGATGTGAATCCGTACACGGGAGCCGTGCAGATCTTTGAACTCCCGGAAGAGATTTTTGAAGGCACGGGCCCGGATTCCGAAGGCCCGGAAACGTGTTCGGAAGATACGGATTATATTCAGTATACGGGCATCCCTGGTTCAAAGCCAAAAAGGAACGCAGCTCCAGCGGAGAGGAAGATGCTCTTTGAAGGCCTTTCGGATGATAGCCTCCTTCACATCGGTGTTCCGGAGCAGCTTCTGGATTTTGTACGTGGACTGGATGAGAGCAAGTTTCAGACCGCTGCGGATAATCTCCCGGAGGACACATATGAGTACCTTGCCCTCCTTGCGGACGGCTGTCCTTTGGAAGAGGTCCTGGCGGAGGCAAGGGAGAACAGCATGGATGTCAAAGGGGACATCGGAGTGTCCCTCTCATCGCCGGCTTTTAAGGATGCGTTCATTGTCGTGGACAACGAGTCAGAGCTCAGTGAAGCGCTGGATAAGTCCTGGGAGGACTGGATGACCTTCCTGCATCCTTCGCAGAGGAGGATTGCAGAGGCGGGTTACCGCGGACCGGCAATGGTTCTTGGCGCAGCCGGAACAGGGAAGACTGTCATTGCCATGCACAGGGCAAAGTATCTTGCATCCACGTGCAATCCGGATGAGCATGTGCTCTTTACTACATTCACAAAGAACCTCACGGCAGACATCTCAAGGAACCTTTCCAGAATCTGCACCCGGGAAGAGTATCTCAGGATAGATGTCATCAACCTGGATGACTGGGTTTCCGCTTACATGAAGGACAACGGCATTCTGTACAGCGTCATATACGGCAAGCCCCTGGACAACATGTGGGATGAGGCTGCGGCAGGCTCCCCGCTGGGATTCAAGGGGATGGTCTTCAAGAACGAGTGGGAAACGGTTGTAATGCCCCAGAGGATACTTTCATATGAGATGTACGCAAGGGCAGACAGGAGCAAGTGCGGACGTAAGCTGGACGCTGCGCAGAGAAGGCAGACCTGGGATGTCTTTGACAGATACATTTCCCTCATGAAGAAGCGCAGGATTTGCGACAATGATTACGCCATGCTGCAGTGTGAGGATTACATCTCCAAAAAGTACGGCGCAAAGCCCATGTACAGGCACATAATCATAGATGAGGCGCAGGACTTCGGGGACTGTGCATACAGGCTCTTCCGTGCAATGGCCGGGAAAGAGCACCGCAATGACATATACATCACGGGAGATTCCCGCCAGAACATATACGGACGCCAGGCCATGCTCTCCAGATGCGGCATAAACGTGGCAGGAAAGAGCGAACTGCTCAAAATAAACTACAGAACCACGGAGGAAATAAAGGAGAAGGCTACCGCCATGGTGGCGGACATAGCGTTCTCGGACATGGACAGGGGCAGGCTCCGCAATGATGACAGCGTCTCCTTGACGCACGGCCCGGTCCCGGTGCAGCATAACTTTGCCACATATGATGAAGAGGTTGATTTCATAGTCACTGAGGTACAGAAACTCAAGGCCGCGGGCATAGACCCCTGGGACATATGCGTTGCCATGCGTACGGTTCCGCTTGTGAAGTCATACATAAAGAGCTTTATAAAGCTTGGCCTTAAAGTGTTGCAGATAGAGACAGACAGACCGGAACGCCAGGACAGGAACACTCTCCGTGCTGCCACAATGCACCGCATAAAGGGCCTGGAGTTTAAGTACGTGTTCCTCTGTTCTCTTAACAGTGATATACTGCCACCGAAGACATACAAGTCATATTACTCCAGATACCTGGATGATGTCACCCTTAATAACATGCTCGTAAAGGATCAGTGCCTTCTGTATATGGCTATGACAAGGGCCCAGCGCGGTGTTTATCTCACCAGCTACGGCACTCCGTCCGGCTTGCTTCCGGAGCAGCAGGACACTGAATCCGTATAACCCACGCCAGTAAGGCAGGGCATATGCCGGGCCGGTATCCGTATAAAAAAACAAAGCCCGCTGCTATCTTGCAACAGACTTTGCTTCGATGCATGTGGTTAAGTAAACCATGCGGGCCAGAGGGATAAAGAGTGAATCCTCGTGAGTGGAGATAAGATAATCTCTGTGTGGGAAATCCAAAGGCCCAATGCAGTTATAACTGAAGTTTATCATGCTGTTTGGAGGCTGTAAACATACTAAATCCGTAAATCCCGTTAAAATTTTCCAAGGCTGCATTCCAGCGGGCACGATGAAGCCTGCATCGGCAGAAATTGCAATATATGTGCAGAAAACAGGGGATTTTCAAGAGAAGTGTGTTTTTTACATCAAGCATGCTGTGGCACAGGCTTGAACGTTGGACGTGAACCAGTCGTCAAGACATCTGTTATCAGAAGTCTAGATAAGTGCAATATCCAGTGATTATGTCCCCTGGAACATGATGAATACACCTATTTAAGGCACTATGCAGCATATCTATAGAGCATTACTCCGCAAGCAGACTGCTTGAATACTGTAAATCTTGTTGTTGCGTTTGCTGATGTGAGAGGTACTGCAATGAATGAAAGTAGACTCGGTGTGTTACCGGCTATCATCTCAAAAAACACACACTTCTTGAATATTCCCAGAAAACAATGTTAAAGGAGCTGACATGCTATATACAATAGACAACGGCGTCCTGTCCCTTACGGTCAACAGCAGGGGCGGATGCATGACATCACTGAAGTACCTTGCGGAGAATGAAGAGAGACTCTGGCAGGGCGGCCCTGCGTGGAAGAGCCAGGATGTAGTCATATTCCCCGTAATAGGACATGCAGGGGAGTTCGTGGCCAAGGGGCAGACTTTCAGGCCCCGTTCACACGGCGTGGCACGCTATGCGGAGTTCACCCTTGCAGAGAAGACGGACAGCGCCGTAACCCTTGCTCTGGAGTCGGACGAGAACACCCTGAAGGAGTATCCGTACGGGTTCTTCTTCAGCATAACCTATACGCTCACCGGCAACACCGTGGAAGTGAGATACTCCGTGCGCAGCAAGGAGGGTAAGATGCCCTTCTATGTGGGCGGCCATCCCGGCATGAAGGCTCCGGGAGGGGCCACGGTCATAGAGTTTGAGAACACAGAGAACCCCGTACGGTACCCTGTAAACTCAGACACAGGCATCCCTGTGCAGAATCTCAAGAGCTTTAAGGCCAGCAAGGAGTTCTTTGCGGAATGCGCCACCCTGCAGCTTGGCAGCCTTTCCGGCGGGAAGATATACTCTCTGACGCAGGACGGGTACAGGTACACATACCAGTCTGACTGCCCTCTGTTCGCCTTCTGGACCAATCCGGAGGACGGGGACTACATGTGCGTGGAGCCCTGGTGGGGCATTAACGACTACCCCACAGCACCCCGCGAGATAACTCTGAAGCCCTTCATGAACTTTACGGATGAGAAGGGGAGCACCTTCTCATACAGGCTGTCCATAGACAAGGTATAGAAGGCATAAAGGCAGGAAGGCGGCACAGGCACCCGTTATATCCACAGAGGAGCACATGGCTGTCCGCACGGATGGGCCCTGCTTGCCGGATGAATGGACAGACATTGTGGCAGAGCCGCACAAATTTTACATAAAACTTTGAATTCCTGTGGATGACATGGTATAATATGCCTGCAATGGAATGTTAACGCCGGGACCGGCATCCGGAATGCCTTGGATGCAGCAGGCCCACGAAGGCGGTTTGGCACAGACCAGATATAAAAAACTCCGCATAAAGACGGAACGAAGTTCAGAACAGTGCGGAAAACAGAAAATAAAAGTGGGAAAGCAGTAATGAAATTTTCCACCTACGGTGGAAAAGAGGTCCGCGCAAGCGCGGACCTACCCCCGCTAATAGGTAACGCGCATACGCGCGCAGAGCGGAGCAATAGTATGCTGCGCGGATGCCCGGAAGAGAGAACGGGCAGTGGTTTTAGGTTTGGAAGAAACAGGGCCGCGAAACAAGGCCCGGATGAGTGAAAGTTGGCTGTGGCAGCCGGGCGGCACCGGAAGATGCGGCAGAATTTCCACAGGGGGAAGATGTTTATATGATCAGGATTGCTATAGTAGAGGACAGTCCGGAGGATTCCGCAAGGATTGAGGAATGCCTTGCGTATGTCAGGGAAAAGGACCAGCTGGATATGTCAGTGAAGAGATTTGCGGATGCGGACCACTTCTTCTTTGATACTGCTCCTGATTATGACCTCATATTGCTGGATATACTAATGCCCGGCATGAACGGCATGGATGCTGCAAAGCGCATCCGTGTGTACAACAGAATGGTGGGCATTGTGTTTGTGACGACAATGTCCCAGCTGGCCATAAAAGGGTATGAAGTGGATGCGCTGGACTTCATCGTCAAGCCCGTCAACGTCAATGATTTCTATCTCAAGATGCATCATATTCTTGCCCGTCTTCATTTCTTTGAAAAGGACCAGGTAATACTGAAGAACGGGGAGAAAGTGGTGTCCATAGCCGTGAATTCCATCTTGTACATAGATGTTTCCGGACACTATGTGACTTACCACACGAGCAGCGAGTCTTTTGAACAGTACACTACGCTCAAGGAAACGGAGAAGATGATGGAGCCGTACACGTACATTGTGCGGGCGTCAAGATACTATCTTGTGAACCTCAACCACGTGGATGAAATCCGCGGAGACGAGGTCATAGTCGGCGGATTTCATGTGCCCGTGTCCAGGGCGGAAAAGCCCAGACTCAAGTCCCTTCTTGCCAGCCATTTCATCAATGGCATATAGGCCCTGCCGGGCAGAAACATGCCTGCAAGGGACGCAGGGCCGTGAACGGTGAAAGCTTCAGTGAAGCGTTCATGCATATTACGTCTCCGGCTTCCGGAAACGCCTGACCGGCATATTGCACAAACTTTATGAAAGCTCCTCTCGCGAGAGCGAAATTAAGCCGCTTGTTCTATAAACAGGGCGGCTTATTCTTTTGCCGCAAAAAGACGTTTTGTCTGCCGTAACATACCTTGGCAGTGTTGGTGCGGGTCTCTTTTCAGCGCCTTTCGGAAACATAATCCGCACGGAACATGCGTTCCGGAGGGACCTGCTTCATGGATTAAAACGGGGGAGTGAGATGAACGAGTATACCTTTGTCAGAGTGATAGTGATGGCAGAGATGCTTGTGGGAGACATATTGTTCTTCTATCCGTACAGGAAGAGGAGCCATTTTGCCATACGGTTTTCAGTCTCAGTCATAGTATCCCTTGGCCTTGCTTTGGCATCCTCGTTTATAAATCTGGCAGTGGAGGACTACCATATTGCTCTCATGTTCGAGTCCCTGATTTGCTATATCCTCTGCATTGTTGTCTTCGTCATATGCTTCGACCTCAAATTCAAGGTCACCCTGGCCCTTTGCTGTTCCGGATATGCCCTTGAGCATATAATCTACCAGCTGTCCACGCTGTTCCAAAACCTTCCGTTTGGAAACAGGTATGCGGAGTTCATGACAACATACCACCATATTGTGGAGGTATGCTTCTTCATCGTGTTCTACGCAATTTTCTTCTTCGCTTTCGGACGCAGGATTGCGAAGCTGGACACGGAGAAGTATTACAACAACATGCTCAACGCTTTTGCAATCTTTATTGTGATCGTGTGCATATTGCTTTCCATCTTCTCCGGCGGAATAGAGACATCCGTGCTGGATTCGGTATATGCCATCATAGCGTGCTTTCTTGCGCTGATTCTGCAGTATTCCGTGGTCAGTGTGTCAAAACTGCACATGGAAAACGAGTACATGAGGGACAGACTAAAACAGGACCTGGAGCAGTATGACTCAATGAAGGCGGCAGTGGATTTCATCAATATTAAGTGCCATGACATAAGGAAGGAACTCAATGACATAAGTTCCTGCACGCCAGAGCACTTGAGTTCGCTCAAGAGCGCTATAGACCTTTATGATGTGACCTATTCCACAGGTAATGACATAGTGAACACCATCCTTGCAAACGCCACCATGCATCTGTCAGAATATAGCGTGAAAATCACATTCTCAGGAAACGCGGGCCTGCTGGATTTCATGGATGACACGGACCTCAAGACCCTCATGCTCAACTGCGTCACCAATGCCGGGGATGCGGCCAAAGAGGCTCCGAAAGACAAGCGATACATCTCAATCACCCTTGCGGACAAAGGGGAGATGCTCGTTCTTACAGAAAAGAACTATTACACAGGCCCAGTCATAACCGCCGGAAAACTCCCGCCAAGCACAAAGAAAAAAGACGGGCAGAGACATGGCCTCGGTCTTAAGAGCATTGATATTGTGGCAAGGAAGTACCACGGCAACATGTCCGTCACAGGCAACGGCAGTGAGTTCATTCTTAAAATCGCCCTCATGAGAAACTGATGCCGGCTCTTCCGAGACGCATGCTGCTGGAACAGCTTTTCGGTCCGCCTGTTTGGGCCGTTCACACAGGTGCCATCCGCCAGGGCGGGATCCGAGACTATAGGTGTTCAGCAGTTCTGGTCCATGAGACCCTTCAGAGACCCTTCAGATACAGAAGATTTCAGTAGAAAGAGGCAGCGCAAAAGCGCTGTCTCCTTCTGTGTAATGTGCAATATGCACAATGCAAAAGCACGGAATGCAATCCGGGCCAATGCGTTTTTCTCCGGGTCCTGTCATGTAAAATATATAAAATTAAGCACATACATGAACAAAATAGCCATTACTTAGAATTAATTCGGAGGGTTTGAGATTGCAAAAAGTCTGCCCGTAAAAGCTCCGCTCATTCTGTAAACTGCACAGCTTATTCTGTTTTCGCCGCCCCGCAAGATTATTGTAGTAATCTTTGGTTACGATATGTGATTTTGCAACAAAGGCATGTTGCTGATTCACAAAAAATACATGGAGGAAAAGTATGGCAAAAAGGAAAATTGCCAGGAAAACAGCACCCTTTGCGCTCCTGTCAGTTGCAGTATGCGCAGTCCTTGCTGTAAGCGGTGTGGGCGGCTCATTTGCAGCTTCAGCAGATGCGGCAGCTTCTTCCACAGCTAACTTCACTTCTGACTACAGCAGCAGAGAGGAAGTGGCACAGGCTACAATCGACCTCAGCGAGCAGATAGCCGCTGAAGGAATGGTTCTTGTAAAGAACGACGGCGCACTTCCCATTTCAGTTTCTAGGCCCCGCGTGAGCGTATTCGGCTCAGCAGCAATATCACCCACAGTAGGCGCTTCCAATGAGAGCGGAGACACTTCCGCCGGAATCGCAAATGCAGACGCAGACCTCTTCTCAAGCCTTGCAGACGCAGGCTTCAGCGTAAACCCCGCAACAAAAGAGTATTTTGCCAACGCAAAGGCTCTCGAGGCCCAGACAGACTGGAGTGGAGCCATTACCGGATACACTGAAACAAGCCTCGATGAGCAGGGCATCATAGATGACTATCTTGGCAGTGACGCAGATGCTGATAAGACTTCCGTTGATGATTACGCCGAGGACTGGGATGCCATTCTTAAGGGGACAGAGTATTCATACAGTGCATACAGCGATGCAGCCATCGTAATGCTCTCCGGCAAGGGTACCGGCACATCCAGGCACTCCCGTGATTATGACAACGCCCAGAAGGCACTCGTAAAGTACCTTGAGACCAAGTTCGACACAGTGATCCTTCTCATCAACGAGTCATATCCCTATGAACTTGACTGGGCTGAGAGTGATGACAACATTAATGCCATCCTCATCGTAGGACGTCCCGGAAACAACGGACTCAGCGCAGTAGGCAAGATTCTGGACGGCGAGATCAATCCTTCCGGACATCTCGCAGACCTCTATGCAGCAGACTTCACGGTAACCCCTTCATACAACAACTTCGACATCAACGCAGACGGCGGCTCCACCGGCATGGCTTACTACCTTGACGAGAGCGGAAACTGGATAGACCAGTCCCGTCTGTATCAGTACGAAGAAGGCATCTATGTAGGCTATCATTACTATGAGACAATGGCTACATTTGAGAGCGGCGTTACTGTTGGATCAGACAGTGAGATAGTAGACTGGACTACCGGATCTGGTGAAGACTGGTACAACGCATTCGTAACATATCCGTTCGGATACGGCCTCTCCTACACAACATTCGAGTACAGTGATTTCAAGGTTAACAGAGAGTCCTTCTCATCTGCAAGCAACACTATAACCGCCACTGTAACAGTTACCAACACCGGTTCAGTTGCAGGCAAGGACGTTGTACAGCTGTATTACAGCGCTCCTTGGGAGGCAGATAAAGGATATGTAGAAAAGTCCGCTGTAAACCTTGGAGACTTCGCAAAGACGAACCTTCTTGAGCCCGGCGAGAGCCAGAAGATAACAATCTCCATCTCTGCTGCTGACATGGCTTCATATGACTACACGCTCAACAATTGGAAGGGCGGCTATATTCTGGATGCCGGAGATTACACGATTTCCCTCCGTTCAGATTCACATGATGTGCTTGTGGACAAAGACGGGAACGATTGCTCCGCTATTGTAACTCTTGAAAACAAGATAGACAGCGGCATACAGGTAGACACCAGCGGCAACGATGTAGAGAACCAGTTCGCATCCACTACGGCAGCTGTAACCGGCACGGATCTTAGCCAGTATGACTCAAGTGCAAACGATTACAGCAACAGCGGCCTTAAGTTCGATTCAGCTCTTTCCAGAGAGACAATGGCCACTACGACCACAACTGCTCCCGCTAAGTATGACGTGACAGGAATCACTTCTATAAGCGGTAACACGCTCACAATCGGATCCGTCGGCAATGTTGCAGGCGTAAAGCTTACAAGTCAGGATCTTGCAGAGCTCAAGACAGCAATGCGCGTCCGCACAGAAGAAGGCGATGATGATCCTCTGTACGATTACTGGACAGACGATAACGGCACTCTTGCCGGAAACGGATATTCCAACGAGGGAACACTCAAGGCAGCTGACATGATCGGCGTGGCATACGGCGATTCTACATGGGATGATCTCCTTGACGAGCTCTCCATAGACGACCTCGTAAAGCTCTTTGAGCAGGGCGGCTACGGCACGGCTTCCGTTGATTCCATTGCACTTCCTCATACATTCCAGATGGACGGACCCTTCGGTTGGACCGGATCCAGTGAGAGCTGGGAAGGCGTGACCCTTGGATCAGACACATTCCCTCTGTTTTGCTCAGAAGTGATGGTTGCATGCACGTTCAACAAAGACCTCGCAGCCGCTGAAGGCGACATGATCGGTGAGCAGGGACTTTGGGGAACCTCCACAAGCAACGGCTCTTCCAACACCTGGACAGGCTACTATTCACCAGCACTCAACATCCATCGTTCTCCGTTCGACAGCCGTGGAACAGAGTACTATTCTGAAGATCCCGTTCTTTCAGGATTCATGGCTGCAAGCGTAGCCAGCGGCGCACAGGCAAAGGGCACATTCGTTACACTCAAGCACTTCGCAGTATTCAACGACGGCAGCATGAGCCTCCGTTCAACAAGGTCCTTCGATGCCGGCTATTACACCGATGCAAACGGTGATACCCAGAACTATTACACAACGACAAGCACAGATTCAAATGGTGATGCATATGATGTAAGCACATACATCTATGCCGGCAACTCCGGAATCTCCTCATGGCTTACAGAGCAGACTCTCCGTGAGATATATCTCCGCGGATTTGAGATTGCCGTAAAGGTCGGCGGCGCTACAGGAGTTATGTCCTCATTCGGTAAGATTGGATACACTGCATGCGCAGAGAGCTACCAGCTCCTTACAAGCGTTCTCCGCAATGAGTGGGGGTTCAAGGGAATCGTAGTCAGCGATATCACATTCTATCCCAATCAGGACGGCGAACTCATGGCTCTTGCAGGCAACAACCTTGCACTCAAGAAGTACCAGACATACACGAAGACATTCTTCGATGACAGCATCACTTACAACGGCAACACAAGAATAGATACACGTTCAGACTGCGCTATCCTCGATGTTTTGTATGAGTATGCAAACGCAAACAACAGCGCAACAATGAATGACGCATTCGAGGCATACTACGCAGCTTATCCGAAGGCAGCGGCAGCTCTGTACAACGCACTTCGTGAAGGCGCTCACGGCATCATCTATGCGGTTGTCAACAGTAATGCAATGCAGATTCCTTACAGCGCATCCGTGGTATACGGCGGCACGACAACTGCTTATGCGGCAGTGGCAGGCCAGAGCACAGTCATTGACCTCGGCGGAGCAACGCTCAGCACGTTTGCAACATCCTATGCATCTTACTACAGTGCAGATCCGACATATGCAATCACGAGCGGAGCAATCCCTGCAGGAATGACATTCGATGCTACAACAGGACAGCTCTCCGGAACTCCTACGGCAGCCGGCACATACACCTTCGATGTAACGGCATCCTGCGCAGGTTTCGAGAGTACGACCCAGAGCTTCACAGTAGTTGTTGCCGCGGCAGCATCCTCAACATCATCTTCAACTACAGACGGAACGGACACTGCATCACTCCAGGCTCAGATCACAGATCTCCAGTCTCAGATTGAGGCACTTCAGAACAGCAACGGAACCGTGACTGAGACAACATCTTCATCCAACGGCCTTGCAATTGCTGGCCTTGTAATCGGATGCGTTGCAGTGGTTGCTGCAGTTGCAGCAGTCGTTCTCATTCTCCTTCGCAAGAAGAGCTGATTTGATTAGCAATCCGGATGAAGCACTGCATAACAGGAACTCCGGTTCCGGAAGCAAAATATAATATTTCGGCTTTTTAGCCGTAAACTGTTTCGCTGCGGCTGCAGAATACTGTAGCCGCAGTAAGCAGTATTACAGGCACGGCTCAGCATCGGTCTGTACGGGCGCAGTTTCCCCTGTACAGCTTGGCAGCAGGCAGCCTATACGTAGCCTATATGTGTCTGTTATTTCAATGGCCAGGCTTGCTTCCATAACAGCTGACTTTCACTTAAAAACAGGAGTAATCACAATGAAAAAATTCAAAACAATAGCAGCTATCCTCGCAACAGCATGTGCTTTGGCATTAGGTCTCTGCGCATTCGCAGCATGCGGCGGGGATGACAGCGGTACAACCGGCGGCAACGATGACGGTAAGCAGCAGACAGGCGGCGGCACAGATGATGAGAAGCAGTCTGGCGGCAGCGGAGACGAGCAGCAGACTGGAGGCAACGGCTCCGAAACGAATGAAGCTGTTGTCTTCGAGGCAGAATATACAGAGCTTGACGGCATGACTGCAGACGGCGGCTCTATAACATACAGTGATGATGAGGTTATAAACTCAGGCTCCAAAAGTATAACGCAGATATATGCCAGCAGCGGTTACTATGTGCTGCTCAACGTCACATCAGCAACTCTTACATTCAACATCACAGCCAGCGAAGCCACAACCGCGGATCTTTCAATTGTTGTCCGCAATGAGGGCAGCACTCATATTGTAAACAGCACATATCTCCAGGTTAAGGTCAATGGTAATACCGTGTCATTCGTAGGCTCCAATGCGACTAACGGAACGCAGACAAGCGGTACCGGTGTATTGGCAACTACATATTACACCTTTGACGAGATCAGTGTCGGAACGATTCAGCTGAATCAGGGCAACAACACGATTACATTCAGCGTTCTCATGCCTAATACCAGTTCGGACATGCTCAGCCTCGACTTTGACTGCATCAAGCTCACATCAAGTGCAGAACTTGGCTGGGCCGAAGGGTACCCCATCACAGAGAATGACTGGGACAGCCACTATTCACTGTTCTGATTTCACTCCATTTAAGGCAGCATGAATGGCAGTTTAATGCCTGCGGGAGAGATGCCTCATTATAGCGGCGTTCCGGCATGCGCCGTAGGGCGCATGTCCGGGGACGCAGGCCGGAGATGCTGGCTGCAGGCATATGATGAGGGGTAAGCAAACATAAGATATATAGCACAGAAGAACAGAGTACATACGCAGGAGACATTGAATGAAAAGACCACGTAAAGTATTCAAGACAACACACTCCCTTGTGTGGCTCATAGTCACAATCGTCCTCGTGGTTGTGTTCGCAGTCATTACCATTGTTACAACCCAGGTATCCCTGATATATGGCACGCTTAATCTCGCCCTTGGAGGCCCGAGGCCCAATACGGCAGACGGGGAGGAGCCCCTGTATGAGCTTGACGAAGGGCTTGAGACAAAGCAGGATGTGTATGAGGCCGCACAGGAGTTCAACAAGAGCATCGAGGAAGAGGGTGCCGTCCTTTTGAAGAATGACGGCACGCTGCCTCTTGATAAGGGCGCGAAGATCTCAGTGTTCGGCAAGAACTCCGTAAATCTCGTCTACAGCGGCAGCGGTTCATCTGCGGCTTCCGGCGATGACATCGTGGACTTGTACGGCGGCCTCTCTGATTTTGATGTGAACCCCACGCTGAAGTCCTTCTATGAGAGCAGTTCCCAGTCCGGCAGCGGCAGGTCGGACAATCCTTCCATGGACGGCAATTCGCTTACCGGATTTGCAACCGGCGAGACTCCTGTGGACAGCTATACAAGCACTGTCAAGGAGAGCTTCAAGACATACAATGAAGCGGCTATTGTAGTCATCTCAAGAATAGGCGGCGAGGGGTTTGACCTTCCCCGCACGATGGTTGATTCATATGGCGGCTCTGCTGTCACAGGTGCCAATGCGGATGACCATTACCTTGAGCTGGACAACAACGAAAAGGCAATGATAGAGATGGTCTGCGAGAACTTCTCCAAGGTAGTTGTGTTGCTCAATACATCCAGCACAATGGAGCTGGGAGACCTGGAAAGCAACTCCAACATCAACGCCATCCTTTGGATTGGGCTTCCCGGACAGAACGGAGCAGCTGTCATAGGTGATATCCTGGACGGAACCATCAACCCTTCCGGCAGGACCACAGACACGTATGCGGCAGACTTCACCACAATCCCGTCATACCAGAACTTCGGAGACAACCAGTCCTCTAACGGAAACAGATACATAACAGACAACAGCAAAAACACCAACAAGTTCGCCTACGTGGAGTACGAGGAAGGCATATATGTCGGATACCGCTACTTTGAGACCCGCGGCTATACAGACGGCGAAGACTGGTACAACGCCAACGTGGTATATCCTTTCGGATACGGCCTTTCATACACTACATTCAGCTGGACAGTAACAGAATCCCCGGATCAGCAGAAACTGGAAAAGAATTCAGATGTTTCTGTAACTGTTCATATAGAGAATGACTCAGAAGTGGCTGGCAAGGACGTCGTAGAGCTGTATGTGCGCACTCCGTATACAGAGGGTGGCATAGAGAAGGCAGACAAGGTCCTTGTGGCATACGCCAAGACGGATGAGATAGTGAAGGGGGATGACGGCTGCGACGTAACGCTTACGTTCAACGCATACGATCTCGCTTCATATGATTACTCGGATGCCAACAAAAACAGCTTCAAGGGATATGAGCTTGAGGCCGGAGAGTACACATTCTTCGTAAGCACAGATGCCCATACGCCTGTTGCAACGTTCACAATGACCGTGGACAGTGACATACAGTATGACAAAGATCCATCAACAGGCAAAGATGTAGGCAATCTCTTTGATGAAGAGAGCGACTATATTACCACATATCTCTCCCGCACGGACTGGGACGGCACATTCCCCACAACCCCTACGGAAGATGACAGGACCACAACAAGCTCATGGCTGTCTCAAACAAGCTACAGTGTAAACGATTCAGCAGATGATCCCTGGTACACGACCGAGATGCCCGCCACAGAGACAGTGGAGGGAGAAGGGGTGCAGTTCAAAGAGCTTGTAGGCCTGGACTATGACGATGACCTTTGGGACACCTTCATGGACCAGCTGTCCGTAACCCAGATGGCATATCTTGTAGGAGAAGGCGCATTCGGAACCATTGCCATCGAGGACTTCGGAATCCCCATGACATACAACGAGGACGGCCCTGCAGGTTTTGCCAACTTCATGGATATTTCATCCCAGGTTGTATTTGACGTCTGCAACTACGCCGCAGAGTGCGTTGTTGGCGCCACATGGAACGTAGATATAGCACATGAGATGGGCATAATGCTGGGCAATGAAGGCCTTATAGGAAACGGCACTCTTCCGTACTCCGGATGGTACGGCCCGGCAGCCAACATACACCGCTCACCTTTTGGCGGAAGAAACTGGGAGTATTACTCAGAAGACCCAGTCATCTCCGGCACCATGGCTTCCTCAGTTATTTCCGGATGCAATGAGAAGGGCCTGTATGTATACATGAAGCACTTCGTGCTCAATGACCAGGAGACAGACAGAGACACAAACGGTCTGCTTGTCTGGTGCAACGAGCAGGCTATGCGCGAGCTCTATATGAAGCCTTTTGAGACGGCTCTCAAGAACAACTCCAAGGCCGGTGTCATGTCTGCATTTGTACGCATAGGCCTCACATGGTCCGGCGGATGCTACAACCTGCTCACAGGCGTTCTCCGTAACGAGTGGGGAGTGACATGCTCCGTTGTTACAGATTATGACCTTGGCAGTTACATGAGCACAGACCAAATGATCCGTGCAGGCGGAGACCTCTGCCTTGTTCAGGATGCATCCAAGGTTCCTTCCACATCAGACAGTGCCCTTACAGCGACTCAGCTTTCATGCATCCGCAGGGCAGCAAAGAATATCCTCTACACTATAGCCAACAGTTCCGCAATGAACGTTGAGATAACCGGTTACGGCCTTCCCATCTGGGAGATTATACTCATCGTTGTAGACTGCGCAATCGTGGCAGGTTGCGCTGTATGGGGCGTATTTGCTCTCCGTCCGCTCTTCAAGAAAAAGAAGGAAGAGGAGGTAAATCAGTAATTTCTGCCATGCCGTTTTTGGCATTCCAGCGATAAATCTTCACAACGCAAAAGCAGGCCTGTCCCTATCGGACGGGCTTGTTTTTTGCAACAAAAAAAAGGGGTCTGCCGAAGAAGCCGAGAAAATATTTACGGATTATACGATTCGAGTGCTCATTTTGGGGTTGACTTTTCATCTGCTAAATCATAAAATAAATTTGTATATTTCAAATTTACGAATTAGAAATTTTAGGATTTGAAATTTATATATTTGAAATCTATAAATTAGAAATTTATATATTTGAAAATTTTAAATAAAGTATTGGAGATACAGAGATGAAAGATGTGCTTATTGGAAGAGAATATGAGATGAATCTCTTTAACAAGGCGTATCAGACAGAAGGGGGAGTGCTTATTGGCCTGTATGGCAGAAGACGTGTCGGAAAGACTGAGTTTCTGGAACATTTTTGCATGGGAAAGCCTTCAATATTTTACCCGTGTTCCAGCAGAACCAATCACATGCAGCTGAAATACTTCTCTGAAGCACTGTATGCATTTTCAGATGTCTACAGCGGTTTGCCGCCTTTTACGGATTGGGACAGCGCATTCAGATTTATGGGCAGACTGAGTTCTGATGAAAAAATCGTAATCATTATAGATGAGTTCCCTAATATGCTGAAAAGCAATTCAGATGTGACATCCATACTTCAGAACTTATGGGACCATGAGCTGGAGTCCGCCAATATCATGCTTATTCTGTGCGGAAGTTCTATAAGTTTGATGGAGGATCAGTTGTTCAGCACGGACGGGGATCTGTACGGCAGGTTCTATTTTACATACAAGATGCTGCCTCTGTCATATATGGATGCAAGAAAATTTTTCCCTGATTATTCCGATGAGAATATGGTTATTACCTATGCCATTACCGGAGGGGTTCCGTATTATCTTGAGAGGTTCAAACCGTCAAAGTCCGTTGAAAGGAATGTAAAAGATGAGATTCTGTCCCCTGGCGGACGGCTTAACAATGAGGTTGCTTATCTGATGTCGCAGGAATTCAGGGAAGTCGGAGTTTTCAGTGATATAATGGAATCCATAGCCGTTGGATGCAACAGTTCCAACGAGATATGCAACAGGCTCAATAATAAGAATAACTTTTATGACGGCAACATAAAGAAGCTGATCAGGATTGATTATGTGGAAGCTGAATACCCTATGTTTGCAAAGGTTAAAAGGACAAGTTCGCTGTCGCAGGCCAATTTGATAATTCATGACGGTTTCTTCCGCTTCTGGTTCAGGTTTGTAACCCCGAATACTAAAGAGCTTGTCGGTAAAAAAGATGATAATGTTGATAACATATGGGATACATACATTAAAGACAATCTTCATGATTTTGCGGCAAGTGCTTTCGAGGACATTTGCATAGATTACATGCGCCAGCTTAACAGATGCAACGCGCTTCCCATTCACTTTGGGAGAATCCGCAGATGGTGGGGAAAGGTAAATGTGACTACGGAGGATGGTAAAATCGAAAGCAAGTCCGAAGAGATTGACATGGTTGCCAAGGATAAAGACCGCAACATTTACATATACGGAGAATGCAAGTTCAAGAATGAACCCTTTAATTATGGTCAGCTCAAGGCACTGTGGACCAAACTTCCTCGCAAAGAGGAGATATATTACTATCTGTTTTCACTTAGAGGCTTTGATACGGAAGTTCAAAAGTATGAAGGTCCTCATCTTGTACTGGTGTCCATGCATGATGTTTTCAACCCTCCTTTGACCGTTCCTGTAAAATCGTATGACCCTGAAGTGGAGAATTATGATGAGGATGAAGACGGGAGCGTGAGGGAGAGCGCAGACTAAAGAATTAGCAATAAGATTTTACACAGGCCTGTCCCTAACGGACGGGCTGTTTTTTACACCAAAATTGGCCTGCCGGAGGGGCCGGAAAATATTTACGGCCTGTACGATACAGCTGCTTGCTTTTCATTTGCCTTCTTTCTATCCCGGTGTTAAGTTTGCTGTACAAACAAATCCAGGGGGATTTATGCATGGAAGAGAAAGCAGAGGTTGTCACTGTGGAAGATGATAGGATGTGGCAGGAGCATGAGATCAAGAGGGTGTATCCGCTGGACGGAATGAAGGTCTTAGCGGTATTTGTTGACGGGAATTCAAGGGTGTATGACATGAAGCTGCTCTGCGACTCGTCTCCGGGTTTTCAGGGCCCTGGAGAACAGGGAACTGATCTGCAAGGAGAGAGCGGGCAATGGCGGGCTGGTCTGGAATGAGGAGATAGACCTGGACAGCAAGGATGTGTACTATGACGGGATTCTGGTTGAGACGCCGTTTGACGCTCTTCTGGATATAGACACAGCCGGCAGGGCATGTTTTTTGAGAAGGGGTGCAATCCAGGAGGCCATAGAGTCCGGCAAAATCCAGAAGGGCACAGAGGCCCGCATGTGCGGAACGCAGTGGATTGTGGACGTTAATGCCATGATCCGTGAATTCGGCCCTGTTCCCATGGGCCCGGAGATCTGGAGAAGCAGGAGGACGCGGACAGGTTCTGGTGCCCCGGCATAAAGTCCGTGTATCCCATGAAGGACAGAAGGATAATAGCAAGCTTCCGGGACGACGTGTCCAAGGTGTATGACGTGAGCCCGCTCATAGAGCGTGACTCTGTCTTTGTGCCCCCAAAGGATGATGCCCTTTTCAACTCCGTCCATTTGGTAGAGCACTGGCTCGTCTCCCGGACAGAGGACATCTGCCTTTCCAGCCGTGAGATATATTTGGAGTGAGAGACGGTCCGGACGCCTTTTGACGCCGTCATGGATGTAAAGACGGCCACGGAGATGTGGTATCTCAGGGAGGGAGAGATAATGGAGGCCATAGAGTCCGGCAAGATCCGGAAGGGCTTTGAAGCAAGCCTTTTGGGCCGCAACTTGCTTGTCACCCTTGAGGCCATGACAAGGGTCTTCGGCTCAGAGTTCGGAGATGAGGAGGAACAGGAATCGTGAGAGCAAATGCATGAAAGATGAACTTCATAAGACACAGCACAGCATAAAAGGCCCATCCAGTACGGACGGGCTTGTTTGCTCTTTATGAAAGTCAAATCTATGGATTTGAAATCTATGAATTTCAAATTTACAGATTTGAAATTTACGAATCTGAATCCTCAAATCCAGAACAGAAATTTCTGTTAAATTGATAATAGTAAGTAAGCTTTGCTGTCTACAGCTCCAGGATGTCCCTCGTGTTGCAGCTAAGTGTGTCTGCTAGTTTCAGGACAGTCATGGCCGCGGATTTGTTGATGTCCTTGCGCTTCTGCTCATATGCCTGGATGGTCCTGACCGGCACAGCGGAGGCAAATGCAAGCTCAGACTGGCTCAGCTGGCGCTTCTTTCGCATCTCAGCGAGACGGGAGGGGTGCTTGTTGGCCAGGTAGTCCATCCTGTCCATGAACTGGGACATGCTCATCTCATGATATACGGTGTACATCCTCAGGATCTCCGTTATAGACGCGAACGAGAAGATATAGCGGAATGACACCCCCCTGTAATACTGGTAGTACGCTATGACATCCCCGGCCCACCAGTACTGCGTGCGCCTGTCCAGGGGCTTGTAATGTACAGGAGTGAACTGTATGCCGGCTTCATTGAGTATTAGTCTGCAGAACTCACTCCCGGCCATTCCGCAGAGGAATGTCTGGTTGCGGTTCTCAATCTCCCTCACATACCTGGACTTGCAGAATGCGGCTATGAACTCTTCCGGATCAAGTCCTAGGTCCTGCATCGCATAGTCAAAGCACGTGCTCAGGAGCCGCCTTAAGCTTTTACAAGTATAGTCTAGAATCATTTGCATCCATCTCCATACGGACAATATCCGTCATAAGGAGCCCCTGCGAAGGCTTCTCATTCTGCTGCCGCCGCATGCGGGCATAATCCGCCGCCGCTTTGCGCTCATGTGCCATCTTCTTTGGGTACCAGATGGCTCTGCATACAGGCTCAGAGTCAAGAAATGAGATTCGTTCAAAGGCCCTGGGAGACACAAGCACGCACTGAGTGCCCTGGTCTTTAAGGTGCAGGGCATCGCGCAGCATCCCGCAGGTTATGCCGTTGGAAACAAAGTTCACAGCAGCAGAGAAGCTCACATCGTCCGCGGACCAGCCTGTTATGCAGTCATAGTGCCCCGGGTCCAATGAAAAGACCTGCTTCAGGTACTCCAGGTTTTCATCCATAACCTCGGATGTAATGTCCACGTCTCTGTTGGTCAGGACCATGCAGAGCCAGTGCAGGACGGAGTGTCTGCCGTCATTGAGGTCCAGGACTTTCAGCCCTCTGTCGTCCAGGGAGTATCTGTTGAGACATCCGTCCATATCCTCCCGCACAGCCCATTCCCGGGCAAGTGCGGCACTTGTTGTCATGCAGAACACCTGTCCGTAATCATTGTTTTTTTTACAAAGTCCGTATGCAGGCTTTTTAACCTCTGCAGTACTGCCGTGGTACAGAATCATAATCTCACCTCAGTTGCAAATTTTATACAACCATAGTAGGATAAAAAACAATATCACCAACACAAGATAATGCAGGAACGGCAGAAGTATAAGCTCAGCTTATTGACGGACCAAAATACACGCAAGCTCAAACCTTTGCTGTCTGTGTGGCCTTCATGATATAATGGGCGTGTGATAGTTGTTTCGCATGCAGGAACCATGATGCAAAGGTGAACGGTATGGCTAAAAAGATTGTAGGCGTGGTCCCTTTGTGGGATGATGAAAAAGAGAGCATCTGGATGCTTCCCGGCTATATGGACGGCATCCAGGATGCAGGAGCAATCCCCGTAATCCTGCCCATGACGGATGATGCAGAGGACCTTAAGGAGTCCTTTGCCCTCGTGGACGGGCTTCTCATGACGGGCGGCCATGATGTTTCCCCTGACATGTACGGCATGGAGAGGAGCCCTTTCTGCGGCACGCCCTGTGACACCAGGGACCGCATGGAGAAGCTCCTGTACGGAATGGCGGTGGGGGAGGACAAGCCGGTGCTTGGCATATGCAGAGGGATACAGATTATTAACGTCCTGCAGGGAGGTACCCTGTACCCCTAAAGTAGGATAATATCCACAAGAAACGTCTCTACCACTGCCAACCCATA
>JAJPYR010000040.1 GCA_021204825.1 Clostridia bacterium
CTGACCCAAAAAAATGCTTTCAGATAGTTGACAATTTAATTACAGACTGTTTATTAGTGCTTCCATTGTCTATACAAAAATTCCGCCTTGTTTATTTATGCGCCGGAAATTTTTATGCAGCCTGCAAAATGCTCGTATATGCTGCAGGTTTGGAGGCCTTTTGCGCTTTTTGCGGACACGGAAAAAGGCGCATGGGTTGCATGCGCCTTCTGCTCTTTGTGTCTGTTTGTTATTTGGCCGCACGCGTGCGCGCGGGAGGCTGCGCTTTGCGCCTGGGACGTATCCCTTGCGGATCCGCACGGGTGTGCGGCAGCGTCTGCACGCGGAAATCAGTTCTTTGCCTTCGGTGCGGGGTCCGGAATCTGGGAAAGGACATCGCTAAGGAAATCATCCAGGTAGCCGAAGGTGACCCCTATGGCCCCTCTGTCCGCACGGCGGGTGAGGTCCTGGGAGATGGGGAGCTTCGCTACGGCAGGGATGCCGTACTCTGCGGCGAACTCCTCTGCGTGGCTTTCCCCGAAGACGGGAATCTTTGCGCCGCAGTCCGGGCACTGGACGTATGACATGTTCTCCACGAGGCCTAAGACGGGAATGTTCATCATCTCAGCCATGTTGACGGCCTTCTGCACTATCATGCCTACAAGGTCCTGCGGTGTGGTGACCACAATTATGCCGTCTATGGGCAGGGACTGGAAGACGGTCAGGGGAACGTCCCCCGTTCCGGGAGGCATGTCTATGTACATCACGTCCACGCCGGTCCAAATGACGTCCGTCCAGAACTGCAGTACGGTGCCGGAGATAAGGGAGCCGCGCCAGATGACGGGCTCGGACTCGTCCTCCAGAAGGACGTTCATGGACATTATCTGGATGCCCTCTTTGGATATAACGGGCAGGATGCCGTTCTCGTCTCCCGTGGGACGGTCATAGCAGCCGAACATCCTGGGGATGGAAGGCCCCGTAATGTCCGCGTCCATTATGGCCGTAACAAGGCCCTTCTCCTGCGTGGCGGCGGCAAGCAGGCCGCAGACCATGCTCTTGCCTACTCCGCCCTTGCCGGATACTACAGCTATCACTTTCTTTATGTCACTCATGGGATGAGGATCTTTCTTGAAACCCGCTGTCCTGGAAGAGCAGTTGGCTCCGCAGGATGAGCAGTCATGGTCACAGCCTTCAGGCATATCATTACCTCGCTACAATTACTGTGTCTGCCAGGGTGAAAGGCTTCCTCCGCGCTGTCCGCCGTGCAGGCGCATAAGCGGTCTGTGTCAGGCCAAAGGCCCGGATGCAGGACCAGCGGCTGGGATTCACCGGCAGACAGAGTATAGCACAATGCGGCCTTCAAGGGCAAGTTATTACCTGCCCTTTCTGCAGAAAATGGCCCTTCTTGAAGTTGAAAGATAAAATGGTCCGGGCGAATATAGTCCGGTCTGAAGCGGAAAGGTAAAATGGTCCGGGCGCCGTGAGTGCCCGCCGGGGCCGTCTTTCCTGTGCGCGCGCCGTGAGTGCCGCCGGGGCCGTCTTTCCCGTGCGGGCTTCCGTTTGGATGCCCTGGATGCCCTTGCAGGACGGATTCGGAAGGCTGCGGCCAAAGATATGCGGCATATGGAGGGCATGCGGCGCATAGAGTGCAAAGACGGGGATGTCTGTTGCGTAAGAAAGAGTGCGGAATACGACAAAGTATTTCATGAATGCCTTAAGAGCTGCATAATATGGAAATGCAGGGCAGATTTTACACAATCTTAACGAGGATTTAACCGCGGGTTGACAGACTTTTCAGAAATCTGCTTGTATTTGGATACGGTCTGCGGTATAATACAGACAGAGTTAGTATCGCTTGGAGGAATTATGGGTTTAGTATCAGCTAAAGAAATGATGGAAAAGGCCAGAGACGGAAAGTATGCCGTCGGCCAGTTCAACATCAACAACCTGGAATGGACAAAGGCCATTCTCCAGACAGCACAGGAGCAGAGCTCTCCCGTCATCCTTGGAGTTTCCGAGGGTGCCGGCAAGTATATGACAGGATTCAGGACTGTTGCCGCCATGGTTGCAGCCATGATAGATGAGATGAAGATCACAGTGCCCGTGGCGCTCCATCTGGACCACGGCACGTATGACGGCTGCTACAAGTGCATCAAGGCCGGCTTCTCTTCAATAATGTTTGACGGCTCCCACCTTCCTATAGATGAGAACATAGCCAAGACCACGGAACTCGTGCATGTATGCAGCAAGCTTGGCCTCTCCCTGGAGGCTGAGGTAGGCGCCATAGGCGGCGAGGAAGACGGTGTTATTGCACGCGGAGAGTGCGCAGACCCCGAAGAGTGCAAGAAGATTGCGGACCTGGGCGTCACCATGCTCGCAGCAGGCATAGGCAACATACACGGAGTATATCCCCCGGACTGGGAAGGATTAAGTTTTGAGACCCTTGAAGCCGTTAAGGCAAAGGTGGGCGACATGCCCCTCGTGCTGCACGGCGGCACAGGAATCCCTACGGATCAGGTGCAGAAGGCCATCTCAATGGGCGTTGCCAAGGTCAACGTCAACACAGAGTGCCAGATTACCTTCTCCGCAGCCACAAGGAAGTACATCGAGGAAGGCAAAGACCGCGTAGGCAAGGGATTTGATCCCAGAAAGCTCCTCGCTCCCGGCTTCCAGGCCATTAAGGATACCGTCAAAGAGAAGATGGAAATCTTCGGAAGCGTAGGAAAAGCATAATAAGAAACAAGTGCAGAACAGGGGCTCTGCTTTTGTGCAGAGCCCTTTTGTTACACACTCCCCCTCCGCTCATCCCTCTCATAATCCGTTGGCAGACGGTTTCCGGTGCGGATATGAGGGCATAATAAAAGAGAGCCCTGTGGCTCCCCGCTGCAATCCGGTCCCGGGAAAAAGGTGCCGGACAGAATGGACTGAAGATTGGATGAAAAGGATCAGAAGTCCTTGGGTACGTAGTTGCCCTTTATCTCATCTATGCCGTTGGTCTCTATGTTGGACATGACCTCGGCATTGAGCGCAGAGGCGCCTATGACGTCATCTATGGTAATCTGCCCGCTGTCTCCGGACTGGAGAAGCTTCTCGGCGGAAGGGTCCAGGGCCATGAAGTCATACACCATCATCTTGGGGCTTTCAAGCTCCTTGCACACGTCATAAGTTATGCTGTACTCGCTCAGCCTCTGCCTGTACATTATTACGAAGCATATGACCAGGGCAATGACATATACTGCCAGTATCACGGCAGCTGCAATGTAATACTCAAGCATCATGCCTACATTGTAATTCCGCGGCCGCAAAATGTCAAGCCGCGCGCCACTCAAAAAAGAGCCCTCAAATGGCCCCTCAAATGGCCCCTGAATGGCCCCTGCAAAGGGCCTGCAAGCCGCATAAGTGCTCATATCCTGCCCCTTTGAAGGGCCGGGAAAGTGCGGATTCCTTGGAAAAGGAATCATGAAGCCCGCTTGAGGCGGGCAAAAGGAAAGCCCGCTTGAGACGGGCGCAGTGAGCCGGGATAAGCTCACCCAAACAGGACAACCCCAGCCGCTGAGGCTGTAAGATATAGTCAAGTCAGGTTTTTATGGTAAGGCCGCGCGAGGCGCACTTTCGCCGGGCGCGGGGACGAATGATGACTGCACAAGTCATGTCACAATTGCTTTATGGTGGCAATTAGATTATACAACAACAGGAGAACACAATGGCTATTGACAAGAGAATACTGAAGACGAGAGAGAGAATACAGAACGCCTTCATGATCCTGACGCTTGAGAAAGAGACAAGCAAGATTACGGTATCGGACCTTTCGGACAAGGCTTCCATCAACCGTTCCACCTTCTACCTCCATTACAAAGACCCCGCTGAAGTGGGCAAAGAGATAGACGGGCGCATTTCCGTCGCCATCTCATCCCTCATGGGAACCTTCAGCCTGGAAGACATATACGGCACATCCTACTCCATCTTCGCCAAGCTCACGGAACAGATGGAAGCCAATGACCTCATCAGGAACTACATCATCTATTCCAAGAACTCCGTAGCCGTCATAGAGAACATCAAGAAGATTCTCGCAGAGAACATCACCCGCGCCGTTCAGGAGAACGGCAAGCAGCCCACGGACTATCTGGTGCCGTTCATCTCCTCAGGCATCATAGACTGCTACTTTTCCTGGTGCCGCTCAGACGTCAAGATCCCTTTAGGCCAGCTCATTGGCCAGTTTGCTTCCATCACCGCCCGCCTTATCGAGAACCTCGTATAACTCACACAGGGCACCATGCAGCATCCCTCACGGGATGCCTGCATAAGACAACCGCCAGAGCAAGATATGCACACACACACACAGAGCACCCAGGCATTAAGCCCAAGTGCTCTTTTTTTGCTTACATATTCCGCTGTGTTCCCTGTTGCAGAAGGCTGTTCTAATACGGATACGGGAAGTCCGGGGTTATACTGAACGAATATCCCGCGTCCTTCAGGTCCTGAGCCGCCTCCGCTATCTCAAGTGCTTCCCCTGTCTTTGATATCTCACCCTTCTGAAGCCTGGACTTTGCCTCCATATAACCGCAGTTAACCAGCTTGGCGGCCACACGGATGTTATCTATTGTAGGCTCCGGGATTGCGTCAAGCTGCAGAGTGTATGGACCTTCATCCATAATAATAGGCTCAATATATGTTGTCACAATTTTCCATCCGCACTTGTGACACACGGAGCCGCATGAGGAGCCTTTAATGAAACTGTATATCATTGCACCACAAACCTTGCAAGGAATGCCTGTGGGCTCTTCCGTATATAATTTGGGGTCTATTAAGAATCTGTACATAATGCCGCCTTCAGCCCAGCTTTTGACTCCATTTCGCTATCTCTGCAATTATGAGAGGGTCATCTTCAGGATAATACCAGTCGTTGTATGGTCTGACCAGATCCTCTCTGCCGGCTGAAGTAAACAGAATGTCCTTTGCAAGCGAGGCCCACATGGAGTAAGCAGTAGCCATGTGGTCCCCCAGCCTATAGTACAGATAGGCAACAAACTCATATGGCTTGTCAATCCGGTACGGGAACAGCCTGCCGGTACCTGGTATCCTGTAAAGAATACACTCAGCAACATATGCAGACTTGAATGTTATGCACCTTCTGTATATGTAATCCCTCCATACTGGGAACACGGCCTCCCACCCGAAGGAGCTTATCAAATTTCTTGCTTTCTCCACAACGGAATCCAGCCGGCTGATCTTCTCAGGATATGCATCTGCAACACTAAAAAGATCCTCCGTAGCTTTTTCAATGTTATCCATAATCTCTCCTGGTTCAGACATTGACTTTTTCCTTTCTCCTGTTTTTTCTCTTGATTCTCTTGGTCAGGGTCTTGGTTTCATCTTCATTTAATGCCCCTTTATATGACTCGGAAAAAATCTCAGGGTGTACATCCCTTAATTTATTTTAGCCCCTTATTGCATGGAGTTGTTGGTATCATCCCTCAGAACTCCTCTAATCGTTAATATATATGACATTTTTTAAAATTTGATGTACGATATACTAGGCCAATAGCGGGTATCCCAATTGTTGGTACAGAGATTTGACCACAATATATTGTGTTCATTTATTTGCCAGATACCATATATTCGATTTTAGTCTCAGTTTAACAACGCTGTGCAAATAGGCGGTATAATTTATTGATGGCTCTGCCTACTTGTGGAAGAGATTTCCTGTTCGGCTTATAATGACCGCTTGCATTATCATAACCCAGTATCAACCCATCATCGAAGTATATGAGTCCGGCACATCTGACAGGCGGGTCCACGCCTCCTATCAATGTTGGATGTGGAGCCTTATTGCTGCCATCATTTGGATTATACCTCTGTCCTATGATTATGCAGTCGTGCGTATCCAAAACATACAGCAAAGAGCCTCCATATGGCTCATCATCACTGATCCGCAGGGCACCGTCTCTAAAATACTTCCCCATAAATTCATCTATAGGATATGCAGTCGGGTTTTTGAAATAACCACTATCTGGATCATAGACATTAATGTTCTGCATGTCAACGGCACGCATCTGGGGGTCCAAATTATAATAACGATGGTATACTTGTGAGCCAGACTTTGGAGAAAAATCAAGATTCCGGCTCACTTCCGGGCTGGGAATTTGTTTATCCTTGTTTTGCTTTATGACAAGACCTATAGCGTTATCATTGCAACTGAATTCAGTATGTGCGGAAACTCCGGCATACAGATCACATCTTCCGCTTCCCATTACCCTTTGCTCCCGTACAATTCAGTAACCCAGTCAGGGTAATGGACAAACCTCGTGTCATTCTTCAAGTCTTCAAATATATCATCCGGCATGTCTCCCCACACGAGAATGACTTGCGGATGAAGAGTCCTGATTGTATCTTCCAGTTCAAACCTGAACTCTTTCCGGTCCTCAGCCGTGTCAATGCAGCCGCACGTGCTTATTGCATAGATGCCGCCTTTCTCCAAACCAAGGTATGCCATCTTTTCATGTACCAAATCGGTTCTGAAAGCGCACGGAAATCCAAGGTTGATGAATGGAACGACATACACTCCTTTGCTCTGAAGATAATGGCCATACTGTCTGTTCCGGTATATCAGCGCCATTACCTGAATATAGTTAAGGTTCCGGCTCTCCGCACATCCGGGGGAGATGACAATGTAATGCTTAAGCTCGTCAACATATTTCTCCGGGTGACGGAGAAAGTCATAGAAACGGCTTTCCGTCTTATGAAACAGTATTGCCTCATCTGATGACAGCCCGCAATGCCTGTAGACAAACGGCATTATGCCTGACGGAATACGGATAGTTTTAGGGTTATGAATTGTTGCAAAACCTAAGTAACCATCCCAATCTGTTCCAGTGACAAGATCCGGACGCATGCCATCGTCCGGAAATCTTTTTGAAGATGCCATATGGATTTACTCCTCCATCCATTACTATGAATTTGCATGGCATCTTCTGTAATGGTTGTATAAGATGCGATGCCATACATCACGAATTCAAGTTTCATTTAACAATGTATAAGTGATTTTATACAAGGTGTGCGAGACCTTGTTGCAACCACATATCAACCAAGCTTCTCCTTCCAGTTTTTAATACAGCTGATCATCATAGGATCCTCGCTAACTATATATCCAGAATTATATGGCTTGACAAGTTCTAATCGCCCTGCGGAACATGCAAGTACTTCCGCAGAAAAACAATCCATAATTGCAGAGGCATCTAAAGCTTTATCCCCCATGATATAATAAATATATCCTAGGAATTCATATGGATTACCAATGGGATAATTGGAAACTCCGATGGATAACAGCCAAGCCGCATAACTCCAGGCTTCCTCAAAAGACTTAACATTTGTATACAAATATTTTTCCCAACATAAAAAAACCTCATCCCATCCAAATTTTAATATCTGTGCTTTAGCATCATCAATAATTGCGTCACAAATATCATCATCTATTTCATCATTTATAATATTAATCGAAAACATCCTCTCAGCAAGTTCATTGATTTCCTGATTCATATTTATCTCCTAATCTATCCTGATATTGCACCCATATATCTTTTATGGAACACTTCCGGATATACAGCCCTGAGCTCATCAAGTACTTTTTCTACCTTCAATAAGGAATTACTGCTTGGTTTATAATGACCGCTATTACCATTAAACCATAGTATGCGTCCTTTGTAAAAATATATCATACCAGCACACTGCACTTCAGGGTTAAGTCCACCTATTAAAGTTGGATGAGGTGCTTTCCACCCATCTTTATTGGGATTGTAGCGTTTCCCAAATATTATATTGTTATCCATATCTAGTACATATGTATATGCACCAAATGCTCTTCTTCCATTCATCATTACTTGCCCATTATGAATGCACTCCTCTAAGTTTTTGGCCAAAGGATTTTTAAAATATCCGGTTTTTGAATCATATACAT
>JAJPYR010000044.1:0-20798 GCA_021204825.1 Clostridia bacterium
CTACCATACCCTCTTTCAAAAAGCAACCGTTTTAGCCTTGTTATAAGTTAAAAATCTTGCCTTTTGCACTACATTATTATAATAGCTTTGAAACTGCGTTGTGGAGCCGGGCTATGCGCCCGGAATTATAACAGCTTTGAAACTGCGGCTTGGAGCCGGGCTTTGAGCCCGGAATTGTAATGGCTTTGAAACTGCGGTATGGAGCCGGGCTTTGAGCCCGGAATTATAATGGCTTTGAAACTGCGGCTTGGAGCCGGGCTTTGCGGCCCGGCTTTAAGGCCCTGCATGCAGGTCTCGGGCGGCGGGCATCAGCTTAAGGCGGGCAGGCTGCCCTTCTGCTTTATGAGCCTTATGAATATCTTGGCGGTGACAAGGGCGTCATCTATTGCCCTGTGGTGGTTGAAGGTTATGCCGTAATAATCCGCCAGTGTGTTGAGCTTGTAGTTGCTGAGGCCGCGGATGAGCTCGTGCGCCAGATCCACGGTGTCTATCATCCTGCTGCGCTCCAGTATGTAGCCTTCCTCGGCGCAGTAATGCTCCAGGAAGTTGAAGTCGAAGTTGACAATGTTGTGGCCCACAATTATGCAGCCGTACATGAACTTGTACAGGTCCGGCATCACCTGCGAGGATACAGGCGCGTCGGCCACCATCTCCTCCGTTATGCCTGTGAGCTTCGTAATCTCCTCGGAGATTTTGCGCTCCGGGTTCACGAAGGTCGTGAAGCTCTCGCATATCTCACCGCCGCGGACCTTGTATGCCCCTATCTCCAGTATGGCATCCATGCGGCCTCCGACAGGGATTGCGTTGAGGCCTGTGGTCTCTATATCCACGACAACGAACTCATTGTCCTTAAGGCACTGGGGCACGGAGTGGTCCGTGAAGAAATCATGCTGCTCAAAGTCCTGGAAGGGCCTGGGCTCAACGTAATGATACGCCACGGGGACAGGGCGCGAGACGCGCTCTTCAGGCTTGAAGTCCAGGGGCATCATGCCTTTGTCTATTGCAGAGGAATTGAAGCGCGTTATGCCGTTCCTGTCCTCCTCATATGCGCCCGTGATTACTATGCTATCCCCTGTTTTCAATGATTGTATGGCGTTTAAATTGCGAACCCTGGGGAAAACGGTGACATACATCTGGTTTGTGGTGTCCGACAGCCGGAATGAGTAATACGGCTTCTCCACACCCCTCTTGTTGGTGTATGTGCGCTCCTGGACATCCTGTATGACGCCGCAGACTGAGAAGGTCCCGGCGGCATTGCCCATGTCCGACATGTACACGGCGTACTCCACAGGAACGCTGCTGTCTATGCTTGAGAAGTTGCGTATTTTGAACCTTCTCACAGGGATGGTGTACTTGGGCTCATACACTTCCCTCTTCACTTCCAGGTCTTCCACGGACTTGTTTGAAATCTCAAAGCGGCCTTCAAAGGTGCCGCAGAAGCTCTTTTTGAGAGTCCCCGTTACAGCCTTTTCCAGCTCATCCGTCTGGGATTTGAACATGGCAAGCACGCGGACAATGTAGCTGAAGCCCCCGCTTGTTCTGGAGACGGAGATGTCCCCGTCTGACATAGTGGCCGAGACGGCCTTGCTGGCATCTGATATGACTTCCGCAATCTTTCTTGCCACCATCTTCTCATCCGGCGAAAGCTTTTCCATCTCAGTGCGGACGTCAAAATATGCGGGCACGTAAGCCCTGAGGGCCGTCTTTGCCCTGGCCTCATCCGCCGGCGTGAATGCCGTGTCCGTTATTATATGAACCGTGACGGCCCTTTGAGCCATATCCACGGACAATGATTTTATTACAGCCCTCCCAAGGCTTCCGCCCTGAGCCTGAAGGCTCTTCAAGACGTCATCCAGCATTGATATCGTCTATCTCCTTGAAAAATTCTGTCTCAGCATCCTGCGCCTTCACCCTTCTCACAATCTCGCCTTTGCGGAAAATGACGCAGTATTCCCTGTCTCCGGCGATTCCGATATCACACTCCCTGGCCTCTCCCGGGCCGTTCACGACGCATCCCATGACGGCTATCTTCACGGGCTTTCTTATGTCCATTACCTTCTCCTGCACCTTCGCGGCCAGCTCCATTGCGTTCCACCGGCACCTGCCGCACGTGGGGCAGCATATGACTTCCGCAAAGTCCCTCTCCAGGCCGCATGCGCGGAGTATCTCCTTGGCCACGCGTATCTCTTCCAGGGGGTCTGCGGATATGGACACCCTCATGGTGTCCCCAATGCCGTCCATAAGAAGGCTTCCGAGGGCAGCGGCAGACTTTACAGTGGCCGTCTCAAGGGTTCCGGCCTCCGTAACGCCTATGTGCAGCGGATAGTCCGTCCTTGCGGACAGCTGCCTGTATGCCTTTACGGTCATGGGCGCGGATGAAGACTTCACCGCAATGACTATGTCTCCCACGCCGTACCGCTCCAGCGTCCGGACCTCGCCTAATGCGCTCTCCACGAGGGCCTCCGCACTGACGCCGTACTTATCCAGGTACTCCTTCTGTATGCTGCCGGAGTTTGCGCCCACCCTTACTGGGATGCCGTGCGCCCTGATGCAGTCTGCGACAAGCTTAACCTTGTCCTCCCCGCCTATGTTGCCGGGGTTTATGCGGACCTTGTCACAGCCGTTCTCAATTGCCTCCACGGCAAGCCTTGCGGAGAAATGTATGTCCGCCACAAGAGGGATGTGTATGGCGTCCTTGACAGTCTTTATGGCCCTGGCGTCCTCATCATCCAGCACCGACACGCGGATTATGTCGCAGCCGGCTTTCTCAAGGCCAAGGATCTGGGCGGTTACATTCTCCGTATCCGAAGTCTTGAAGGTGCACATTGACTGCACCTTCACCCTCTCGCCTCCGCCTATCCATGTATTGCCGACCTTAACCCGTCTAGTCATGGCTTGACTTGATTCCCCTGTGGCCGCCTGGCCCTGCGGCACAGTGCCTCCCGGGGCGCATCATATGCGCCTTCCGGCTGTCCGTGCCCGTATATAAAGGCAGTGATTGCCACTGCCTTCAGTTCCGTTTCCGCAACATATTACGGTATTTTGCTTACTTATTGTCGTCCTTGCTGTTCATGAGCTTCTGGAGCTCATCCATGAAGCTGGAGATGTCCTTGAACTGCCTGTATACGCTGGCATACCTTACGTATGCAACCTCATCCACGTCCTTGAGCTGCTCCATTACGAGCTCTCCTATGACATGTGAGGGAACCTCGCGGTCCATTGTGTTGTATATCGTGCGGGTGACGCTGTTAACCATGGCCTCTATCCTTGCAGAGGATACAGGGCGCTTCTCGCATGCCTTTATGATGCCGTTGCGCACCTTGGCAGTGTCATACGCCTGGCGGGTTCCGTTGTTCTTGATTACAAGGACAGGCGTGTCCTCTATAGTCTCGTACGTTGTGAACCTCTTTCCGCAGTTAAGGCACTCTCTTCTGCGCCTGATGGAATTACCGTCTTCTGAGGAACGGCTGTCTATGACCTTGCTGTCCTCACATCCGCAAAACCAGCACTTCATCCTTCTTACCCGACCATATCTTGTATTTATACATACAGTGTACCACAACATATCCGCATTGTAAAGCGTTTGGCCCAAACTGGGCAATAAAAGAAAACAGACGTTTTTAATCCACAGGCGCAAGCCGCAGGCAGGAAAGCCGTACGTATGAGGCAGCCGGATTTCATGGATACAGGCATTTGGCAGCAGCATAATGGACACCTGTAATTTATGCGGCAATAAAATATTTATGCATATGCAAATATAAATGCAGATATTTGTTCTCCAGATATGAAAACTGTGTGATATAAATTGAAAAATATCAATATATATGCTAATTTGATTTAAACCAAGCACAAACAAATGATTATTTAATGTTTGTATAAACGCATAATTATACGTTTATGCATAAAGTAGAAACTGTTGTTCGTGATTTAATTAAACTTTTGTTCGTACAATTTTCACATTGTACCCTTGTTGCACCATACTGGTGCTCCCCCTCTTTTTCGGGCAAGGAAAAAGCGGCCCTCGAAGGGATGAGAACCGCTTTTCCATAAAAACTGCATGAGATTTGTGAGCTGTCTGTTGTGCGGGCGCCGTAAATTTGCCGGGTCCTGCTGCCGCGGATTACTTGAAGTACTTGACGCCGCTCTCGAAGAGCTTCATGTCGAAGTTTCCGCTGCAGTTCTTGTAGAGGTCCTGCCCCCACCTTTCTGCGTGTCCCATCTTGCCGTAGATGCGGCCGTCCGGGGATGTGATGCCCTCGATGGCGTACATGGAGCCGTTGGGGTTGAAGGGGCTCAGCATTGTGGGCTTGCCGGAAAGGTCTGCGTACTGGGTGGCAATCTGGCCGTTGAGACGCATCTGTTCCAGGACGCTCCTGGGAGCCACTACCTTGCCTTCGCCGTGTGATACGGGGACGGTGTAGATGTCGCCAACCTGGCAGGCTGAGAGCCAGGGGCTCTTGACGGATGCCACACGGATGTCCACGAGAGTTGAGACATGGCGGGCTATGTTGTTGTATGTGAGGGTCGGGGATGTGTCCTCAAGGGGACGCACTTCGCCGTACGGGACGAGGCCCAGCTTTATGAGTGCCTGGAAGCCGTTGCAGATGCCGAGGATCAGGCCGTCACGCTTGTTGAGGAGCGTCATGATGTGCTCGGCTATCGCAGGGTTGCGGAATGTAGTGGCTATGAACTTGCCGGAGCCGGCAGGCTCATCGCCTCCGGAGAAGCCGCCGGGGAAGGCTATTATGTTGGCCCTGTCTATCTCTTTTATTATCGCCTTTACGCTGTCTTCGATGTCCTGCGGCGTGCGGTTGCGGATGACAAGGACACTAGGCTCTGCGCCGGCCAGGCGGAATGCGCGGGCGGTGTCCAGCTCGCAGTTGGTTCCGGGGAAGGCAGGTATGAACACGCGGGGCTTTGCCGTGCGGATGGATATGCCTGTGAATTTGGAGCGGTCAAAGCTGTCGCAGACGGGAACATCTCCCTCTGCAGGCGCAGTAACGGGGAATATGGGGTTGAGCCTGGATATGTAGGCTGCAAGGACCGCATCATATGAGATCCTGTCGCCGTTGAAGGAGAAACCCTCTTCATGCGGCTGTGTGCGGCCGAGGAAGCAGTAATCCAGCCCCGTGAGGCCGTACGGCTGCTCCATCTCTATGATTATGTCTCCGTAGCGCTCTGCAAAGAGCGTGTCGTAGCTGCCCTCGAAATCGAAGCCGTTCCCGTTGCCGAAGCATGACTTTATGACAGCTGCCGCTGCTCCGCCGGTCTCCACTACCGTTGCATGGCGCACCTTTCCGGTCACTATCTTCTCATGGACGCGCTCATAGAGCTTCTTGAGATACTCGAAGTCGGGTGTATTGTACTGGTCCCTCTTTATGGGGAGCAGGTAGAGTTTCGCGCATTTCTGCTCATAGGGCTCCCAGACGTTGGAAATGAGCTCGGAAGCCTTTGCAGGGGCCAGGGCGAAGGAAATGTATGTCGGGGGCACGTCTATGTCCTCGAACGAGCCGGACATGGAATCCTTTCCGCCGATGACTCCCAGGCCCAGTCCCATCTGTGCCCACAGGGCACCGAGGAGTGCGGCCAGGGGCACGCCCCAGCGGCGCTTGTCCTCTCTGAGGCGCATGAAGTATTCCTGTGCGGACAGGCGCACATCCTTGTAATCCGCGCCGGCTGCAACCACTTTGGAGACAGAGCCCACAATGGAGTATATGGCTCCTGTAAACGGGGACTTTTCCATAAGGGCCGGAGTGAAGCCGTATGCGGAGACGGAGCAGTCATCCGTCTCGCCGCCTGTGAACTTCGCTGCCATTGCCGTGACCGGCGTGAGCTGCATGCGCCCGCCGAAAGGCATAAAGACGGACTTTGCGCCTATAGTGGAGTCGAATGTCTCGGACAAGCCCTTCTTGGAGCATACGTTGAGGTTGGACATTACGCTTATGATGGAGTCTCCGAAAGGCCTCTTTGCGGGAGGGTTGAAATAGTCCGTTATGTTCTCGCATATCTCGGCCCTGACAGCCTGGCGGACGCCGTTGGTGTCCAGGAAATCACGAGATATGTTAACGATATCCTTCCCTCTCCAGGTCATGCGCATGTGCCTGTCCCCTGTTACCGTGGCAACGGGCGTTGCGTCCAGGTTCTCCTTTGCGGCAAGGGACACGAACTTTTTCACATCCCTGGAAGCCACAACGACAGCCATCCTCTCCTGGCTCTCCGAGATGGCCAGCTCCGTGCCGGACAGGCCCTCATACTTCTTGGTGACCTTGTCCAGGTCTATGACGAGGCCGTCTGCAAGCTCTCCTATGGCCACGGCAACACCGCCGGCCCCGAAGTCATTGCAGCGCTTGATGAGCCTGGTTACGTCCGGATTGAGGAACAGGCGCTGTAATTTGCGCTCTGTGAGGGGATTGCCCTTCTGGACCTCTGCTCCGCATGTTAATACGGACTTTTTGTCATGGGCCTTGGATGAGCCTGTGGCTCCTCCTATGCCGTCCCTTCCTGTCTCGCCGCCGAGAAGGATTATGACGTCCCCCTCCTCCGGCTTTGCACGGTATATCATGTCCGTGCGGGCTCCGCCCACAACGAAACCTGTCTCAAGGCGCTTTGCCTTGTATCCGTCATGATATATCTCATCCACCTGTCCCGTGGCAAGGCCTATCTGGTTGCCGTATGAGGAGAATCCGGCTGCCGCCGTCCTGGTTATGACGCGCTGCGGAAGCTTGCCTGGGATGGTGTACTCCAGGGGGACCGTAGGGTCTGACGCGCCTGTGATGCGCATGGACTGAAGGACGTACGTGCGGCCGGCCAGAGGGTCACGTATGGCTCCGCCCAGGCAGGTGGCGGCGCCGCCGAACGGCTCTATCTCGGTCGGATGGTTGTGGGTCTCATTCTTGAACATCAGTGTGTACGGGGTCTCTTTCCCGTCTATCACGGCATTGACGTTCAGCGAGCATGCGTTTATCTCATCGGACAAGTCCTGGTTGTCCAGAAGGCCCTGCTTCCTCAGTGCTTTGGCGCCTATCGTGGCCACGTCCATGAGGCACATGTACTTGTCCTTGCGCCCTGCATACAGGTCCCTGAAGAGCTTTACGTACAGGGAAAGGGCATCCTCCGTCCTGCGGTTGTTGCCTGTGGTCATTATGGTCTGCAGGAGCGTGAGGAACGTTGTATGGCGGCAGTGATCTGACCAGTACGTGTCTATTACCCTTACCTCTGTCTCCGTGGGGCATCTCTTTTCAGACTTGAAATAGTCCCTTACAAAGCAGAGGTCTTCCTTGGACATGGCAAAGCCGCCCTTGTCATGATATCTGCCTATCTCATCGTCCGTGAAGTGTATGAACCCCTCAACGTCCGGGACATCCGCGGCCACAACGGCCTGGTGAGCAAGGCTCTCCGGCATGGAGTTGTCCACGAGCTCGCTCTCCACGGGGTTGACGAGATACTTCTTGACCCTGGAAAGGTCATTGCCCCTGATGCCTAAAACAGCGTATATAGTCGCGCATTTTACAAGGGGCTTCTCCTTCTGTGTGAGAAGCTGGACGCACTGGGAGGCGCTGTCTGCGCGCTGGTCATACTGCCCCGTGAGGTATGCTACGCCGAAGACATCATATGATGCCGGAAGAGTGAGCTGGTCATAGTAGACGTTGTCCACAGGGGGCTCGGAAAAGACCGTGGGCACTGCCTCGGCCATCTCTTCCTCCGTGAGCCCTTCCACGTCATACCTTATGAAGACCCTTATGTCCTGGGCCCTCAGCTTGTACAGGGACCAGATCTCTTCCGCCAGCTTCTTTGCAGGCGCCTTGTCCTTCCTTTCTACGAATATTCTGTATATCATTTACCTTATTCCCTTGAACCACACCGCAGGGCCTTGCCTGCTTGCCTGCCCTGTCTCTCCTTATTCCGCCGGCCGCCCGGCACGGCAGCCGCGTACTGCAATCCCAAAAAACGTATATGTGCGCAAAAGCGCATGATTGTCTGATCCAAGGCCCTTTACTGGAGGCCTGCCTGAGCCCTGTATGAAGGGCCCGTCTGTGCCCCGCAGCGGGGCGTCAGCCCTCGCGGTACTTGATGCCTATGTCCTTGCGGTACTGCATCTTGTCCCAGGAGATGTTCTCTATGGCCTTGTATGCCTTTGCGCGGGCCTCTTCTATGTCCTTACCCTTGGCAACCACGTTGAGCACACGGCCGCCGTTGGTGACTAATTTTCCGTCCTTTGTGGCCGTGCCGGCATGTACGATATCCACGTCCTTTACGTCCCCGATGGTTATGGGCTTGCCCTTCGCGTAGCTTATGGGATACCCGCCGGATGCAAGGACAACGCATACGCATGCGCCGTCTTCCCACTCAATTTGCACGTCCGCAAGGCGTCCGTCCGTTACCGCTTCAAAGATCTCCATAAGGTCCGTCTTGAGCATGGGCAGCACCACCTGCGTCTCAGGATCTCCGAATCTGGCATTATATTCCACCACTTTCATGCCCTTGTCCGTGCGCATGAGGCCGAAATACAGGCAGCCCTTGAAGGTGCGGCCCTCGGCGTTCATGGCGTTCATTGTGGGCACCATAATGGTATCCATGACTTCTTTCTGGAGCTCCGGAGTCCAGAACGGGCAGGGTGTGAACGTCCCCATTCCGCCTGTGTTGAGGCCCCTGTCCCCGTCATATGCGCGCTTGTGGTCACAGGATGTTATCATGGGCACGATGGTCTTGCCGTCCGTAAAGGCCAGCACGGAGACTTCCTCGCCGGGCGTGTATTTGAGTCCCTTCATGTACTCTTCCACAACAACCTTGTTGCCGGCGGAGCCGAACGCCTTGTCCAGCATTATCTCCTTGAGGCCCTCCTCCGCTTCCTTCACGGAGTCACAGAGAAGCACGCCCTTGCCGAGAGCCAGGCCGTCTGCCTTCAGAACCACAGGGGCGCCTGTGCGGCGTATGTACATGAGAGCCTTGTCATAGTCATCAAAGGTCTCGCTTGCGGCTGTGGGAATGCCGTACTTCTTCATAAGGCCCTTGGAGAATGATTTGGAGCCCTCTATAATGGCAGCCTTCTTCTCCGGCCCGAAGCACTTTTTGCCCAGTCCTTCCAGGACATCCACAAGCCCTGCGGCCAGCGGATCATCCGGGGTCACTACATAATAATCTATCTCGGGATGGGCGTTCACATAGTCCGTTACGGCGTCAAAGTCCATGAAATCCACATTCACGTTCTCCGCTATCTCAGCCGTTCCGGCATTGCCTTTCATGCAGTACAGCTTGTCTACCTTAGGGCTTTTTGCCAGAGCCTTCAGGATGGCGTGCTCTCTTCCGCCGCCGCCTATGACGAGTACCTTCATATGCTTCCCTCCCGTGCATTTTGTTTGCATATATTCTAGTTTCACACCCCTTGAATGTCAATACCAATATGCGGAAATTTATAAATATATGTGCACATTTTCTTGCAGTTCTTAAGGTTTATTGCATCCGTTTTTATCTGTGCTTTCCGCACAAATTCCGCATCCCGTGTCAGGGCTTTAAAGCCCTGTTCAGGCAAGCCGCTTAAGTGCCTTTTGGGCCTCAGTGCTTGAAATGCCTGTCCCCTACGAACACCATGGCAATCCCTGCCCTGTTGCAGGCATCTACGGAGTCCTTGTCACGGATGGAGCCGCCCGGCTGTATGATGGCGGTTATGCCGGCCTTTTCACACTCTTCCACGCAGTCCGGGAACGGGAAGTATGCATCGGATGCCATGACGGAGCCCGCTGCCTCTGACCCTGCGTGGGCTATGGCCTGCTGGGCCGCCCAGATGCGGTTGGTCTGGCCCATGCCTATGCCTGTGGTCCTGCCCTCTTTGCCTATTGCTATTGCATTAGACTTCGTGTACTTCACAACCTTCCACACGAACTCAAGGGCGCGTACCTCCTCTGCCGTGGGAGCCCTGTCCGTAACCACGCCGAGCCCGTATGACGTCCTTGTCTTTCCGGAGGGCAGTGTGGTCTCAATGACCTCGGCCTTCCTGGAGAACAGGCCCTCGTCCTCATCCCTTAAAAGGGTCTCGTCATACTCCTGCACAAGCAGGCCGCCGTACACCTTCTTCATGTCCAGGGCGTCCTTTTCACGCTTTGCTTTGATTGCAGGGATTTTGAGAAGACGGATGTTCTTCTTCTGCTCCAGTATCTGAAGGGCCTCAGGGGTGTAATCCGGGGCCATGACTATCTCAATGAATATCTTGTTGATCTCCGCGGCGGTGTCTGCCTCCACCGTTCCGTTTATGGCAAGGATGCCGCCGAAGACGGACACGGGGTCTGAGTTGTATGCGCGCATGTAGGCCTCATATACGGAGGCTCCCGTGCCTACGCCGCAGGGGTTGGCATGCTTGGAGGCCACAACTGCAGGGGTGTCCCCGAACTCTTTGAGGAGCTCCAAGGCGCCGTTGGAGTCATTAATATTATTGTAAGAGAGCTCCTTGCCCCAGAGCTGCTCTGCGGATGAGAGCGAGCCGGGACGGATGAACTCTTCGTTGTAGAAGATGGCGTCCTGCTGAGGATTCTCGCCGTAACGGAGGTCCTGGGCCTTCGTGTATGCGAATGTGACCTCATCCGGGAACCTGATGCCCAGCTGCTGCGCAAGGTAATTGGAGATGAGGGAATCATATACGGCCGTGTGTGCAAAGACTTTGTACTGCAGGTATCTCCTGGTCTCCATGGAGACGCCTCCCTCGCGGAGCTCTGTGAGGACCTTCTCATAATCCCCGGGGTCCACAAGGACAACCACGTCCTGGTAATTCTTGGCTGCCGCACGGATCATTGTGGGGCCGCCGATGTCTATGTTCTCCACGCACTCCGCGAAGTCTGCCCCGCGGGCTATTGTGGCCTTGAACGGATACAGGTTGACGCACACGATGTCTATGGTGTTGATGCCCAGCTTCTCAAGCTGCGCCATGTGCTCCGGGTTGGAACGCATTGCAAGGAGCCCTGCGTGCACATTGGGATGAAGGGTCTTCACCCTCCCGTCCAGGCACTCCGGGAATCCGGTTATCTCTGAGATGCCTATGACATCCAGTCCGGCCTCTTTGAGAACCCTGGCCGTGCCGCCCGTGGATATGATCTCATACCCGAGGTCTGCAAGCTGTCTGCAGAAATCCACGATGCCTGCTTTGTCCGACACGCTTACCAGCGCGCGCTTCTTCATTTCCATACAACCTTCCTCCCGTTATGTTTTATGCGGATACTGCCACATATGCGGCCATTTTGCTGTATCTGTGCCCTAAATCCGCCTCTGTCTTTGGCCCGCCCGGGATGCCGCCTGCGGCATCAGTCCAGAACGGTTACCTTTCTGCCGTCTTTTGTTATCTTTCCCTCGCAGAGCTTCTGCACAACATACGGGAGCAGAATGTGCTCCTGCACCAGGATGCGCTGCTGGAGGCTCTCCGCGTCATCCGTGTCCATGACGGGCACTGCAGTCTGCGCTATGATTGCCCCTCCGTCCGGGACCTCGTCCACGAAGTGAACCGTGCAGCCGGATATTTTGGCGCCGTATGAAAGAACCGCTTCATGCACCTTGAGGCCGTAGAATCCGGGGCCGCAGAATGACGGGATGAGCGAGGGATGGATGTTTATGATCCTGTCCTTAAAGGACTCTATGAAGGACTTGGGGATTATCTTGAGCCATCCCGCAAGCACTATGTAATCCACGCCGGCGTCATTGAGGAGCCTGGTCAGGTCTGCGTACAGGGTCTCAAGGTCCGGCCAGTCCTTTTTGGCGTACACGGCCGTCTTAATGCCGTGCCTTCTGGCACGGTCCATGGCCCCTATCCCGTCCTTTGAAGCTATGAGATAAGCTATCTCGCAGAAATGCTTCTCTACGTTGGCGTCTATAACGGACTGGAAGTCCGTGCCCCCGCCGGAGGCGAATACAGCTATCCTCTTCATCCCTGCACCTTCTGCCGCGCCCTTGCGGCGGTCCGGATGCCGCCTTGCAGGCGGCATCAAGCCGGTATTTTTTAAAGCCGGAATCTGCGCCCGCTCCGGGTGCAGACTTAATGTTTCACTTCAGTGTGACTCCTCTGCCGGGAATGGTCCTGCCTATGACAACAGGCGCCTCTCCAAGCTCTTTTAGAGCGGAAACGGCGGCAGAAACGTCTTTTTCTGCCACGCAGAGTACACAACCAATGCCCATGTTGAAGGTATTGTACATCTTTTCCGGGGGCAAAGCGGACATCTCCTGCAGAAGCTGGAAAATAGGCGGGATGTCATAAGATCCAGTGTCTATCTCGCATCCCACTCCTTCCGGGAACATTCTGGGGATGTTCTCAATGAATCCGCCGCCGGTGATGTGGGCTATGCCCTTGACCTCCACCTTCTGTATTACGGACAGGATGGTCTTCACATATATCCTTGTGGGCGCAAGAAGGGCGTCTATTACGGGCCCGCCGAGCCTGGGGTCTTCTTTGGAAAGGACATCCATGTCCTCACCGAAAAGGCGTCTCACGAGGGAATAGCCGTTTGAATGGATGCCGCTTGAGGGAAGGCCTATAAGCACATCCCCCGCGCCTATTGTGCGGCCGTCTATTATTTTGTCCCTGTCCACTATCCCTACTGAGAAGCCTGCCACGTCATACTCGCCTGCGGGGTAGAAGCCGGGCATCTCGGCTGTCTCGCCGCCGATTAAAGCGCAGCCTGCCTGGCGGCAGCCTTCGGCAATTCCTGAGACTATGGAAGCCGCCTGTTCTGGCTTTAAGGAGCCTGTGGCTATGTAGTCCAGGAAAATGATGGGCTTTGCGCCCTGGCACACGATGTCATTGACGCACATGGCAACGGCATCTATGCCTATGGTGTCATTTTTGCCGGAGATGATGGCGTACCTGAGTTTTGTGCCCACGCCGTCCGTGCCGGCCACAAGTACGGGATTGGTGTAGCCCTTGGGTATGGAGAAGAATCCGCCGAAGGAGCCTATGTCCCCTACCACTTCATCCGTGTACGTGGACTTCACGCTCTCCTTCATGAGGCGCACGGCTTCATATCCGCGCTCTACGTCCACTCCGCTGTCTTTGTATGAGATCATGTCCTTCTCCTTAAGCCTTGCATTATGTGAGCCCTGTGTGCGGGGCTGTATGAGCTGGTTCTGTGCGTATATGTACCATAAACGGCACATGCGGACGCCTTTTTTACGGCGGGCGGGGGCTTACTCAAGCTTGGATTTGTCCCCCTCGTAGCCCTCCAGGGGGTACGGGTACTGGCCGGAAAAGCAGCCTGTGCAGAAGCCTACGTCCGCGCCCTTGCATGTGGAGAGAAGCTCAGGTATGGACAGATAATGGATGCTGTCCGCGCCAAGGACGCGGCAGACGCCGCTCTCGTCCCGGTATGCGCCTATGAGCTGCGAGTAGGTCTGGATGTCAATGCCCAGGTGGCACGGATGCTTGATGATGGGCGAGCAGACGCGGATGTGCACTTCCGTGGCCCCTGCGTTGCGCAGCATCCTGATGATCTTCTTCATCGTGGTCCCGCGGACTATGGAGTCATCTATGAGAATGACGCGCTTGCCCTTCACGTTGGCACGGAGGGCGTTCATCTTCACGGACAGCGCGGACTCGCGCTGGTGCTGGTCCGGCTGTATGAAGGTGCGGCCCACGTAGCGGTTCTTGGCAAGGGCCTCTATGTAGGGTATCCCGCTCTCCTCTGCGTATCCGCGTGCTGCAACGTTGCCGGAGTCCGGAACCCCGGACACAAGGTCTGCCTCCACAGGGTAGCTGCGCGCCAGGATCTTGCCGGCCTCTTTGCGTGCCTCATATACGGCTAAGCCGTCCATGACGGAGTCATGACGGGCGAAATAGACGTACTCGAAGATGCACATCTGGGATTTGGCGGGGACGTCATCCATCATTATGGATGTAAGGCCTTCGGAGTCTATGACAAGAATCTCGCCGGGCTTTACGTCACGGATGTAGTTGGCGCCGACTGCGTCCAGGCCGCATGTCTCGCTGGAGACAAAGTAGTCCCCGTCCATCTCGCCAATGCAAAGCGGGCGGATGCCGTACGGGTCACGGACCGCAATGAGCTTTTCCGTTGTCATGATTACAAGGGCATAAGACCCCTTGAACTTGGGGCATGCCCTCTTTACGCCCGTCACTATGTCGCCGTCGGACAAAGCGTTAATATATACCGCCATAACCTCAGAGTCTATGGCCGTCTGGAAGACGGCGTTCTGCTCTATCATGTCATCCCTGAGCTGGCGTGTGTTGATAAGGTTTCCGTTGTGCGCCAGGGCCATCTTGCCGCACTTTCCTGTGAAGACCACAGGCTGTGCGTTGAGAAGCTGGCTTGCGCCGGTCGTGGAGTAGCGGACATGGCCTATCGCTATGTCCCCTTCAGGGAGCTTTTCCAGCTCTCCCCCTCCGAAGACATCCGGCACAAGGCCCATCCCCTTGTGGTAATATATCTTGTCCGCGTATGTTACGGCAATTCCTGCACTCTCCTGGCCCCTGTGCTGCAGGGCGAACAGCCCGTAATACACCGTGCTTGCTATCTCACGGCTCTCCTGCAGGTACACGCCGAACACACCGCACTCCTCGTGCATGCTGTCAAACGGCGCCTTCTCTGTCCTCATCCAGGGGATCACTGCGTCTTTAGTTTCCATTCAGGCCCTCTTTAATATCTCATGCAGCCACAAAAGCCAATGGCCGCCGTCTCATCCAATGCAGGCTTAAAGCCTCTTAACTAAGTACAGCAAAAATGCCACTATATATGCTTGAAACTTGATTTGGCGCCCAGTTTAAGGGCGCTGTGCGCATCATCCTGCCCGGAATTACTCCTCGCCGCTTATTCTCTTGAAGACCTCTGCGTATGCGTCCTCTACGCCGCCCAGGTCCCTGCGGAAGCGGTCCTTGTCCAGGGATGTGTGCTTTGTGGTGTCCCATGTGCCTGCTTCCCAGAGGCGGCAGGTGTCCGGGGAAATCTCATCCGCGAGGATTATCTGGCCCTTGTACCTTCCGAACTCCAGCTTGAAGTCCACGAGGTCTATATTGAGCTCCTTGAAGAACGCAATGAGGGCATCGTTTACGGCCAGGGCAAGCTTTGTTATGGTGTCTATCTCCTCAAGGGTGGCAATGCCGAGGGCTGTGGCGCATGATGTGTTGATGAACGGATCGCCCAAGGCATCGCTCTTGTATGAGAACTCAACCGTGGGGTTCTTGAGTGCCAGGCCCTCAGGAACGCCGTAGCGCTTGGAAAAGCTGCCGGCTGCAACATTGCGGACTATGGTCTCAAGGGGCACTATCTGGACCTTCTTCACGATTGTGTTGCGGTCATCTATCTGCTCCACAAGATGCGTGGGGATTCCCTTCTTCTCCAGCATGACCATGAGCATGTTGCTCATTTTGTTGTTGATGACACCTTTCCCTGCTATGGTCCCTTTCTTGAGGCCGTTGAACGCTGTGGCGTCATCCTTGTATGTCACGATGACGCAGTCCGGGTCCTCGGTAGCATAGACCTTCTTTGCCTTGCCTTCATAAAGCATCTCTTTCTTTTCCATGGTCAAACCTCACACATATATTAAAGTTTTCAATGCCAGCCAGATGGCTGGGCGTTTGCGTTCCTGCATTCTTCCATGAACCCTTAAGGGTCTTTGGGCGCCAAGCTAAAAACCCGCAGGACACTCTGCGGGCATGCTTCAAGCGTTATACTCAGCCTGGAGGGCGGCATCATCTGCCGCAATCCTGGCCTTCATGTCTTCCTTGTATGCGGAAAGCTTTGCAGCGATCTCCGGATACTTTATGCCGAGAATCTGCAGTGCAAGGAGCCCTGCGTTGGTCCCGCCGTTCACTCCCACCGTGGCAACGGGGATGCCGGACGGCATCTGGACAATGGACAGAAGGCTGTCCAGCCCTCCCATCATGTCTGTCTTCACCGGCAGGCCTATGACGGGCAGCGTTGTGCTTGCCGCGATAACCCCGCCAAGGTGCGCCGCCTTTCCGGCCGCGCAGATTATGACCTCAATGCCGTTCTCCTTGGCCCTGGAGGCAAACTCGTGAGCCATCTCGGGGGTGCGGTGAGCCGATATGACCCTCACTTCCACGTCCACGCCGAAGGACTTCACGATGTCCGCAGCGGGCTTCACCACGGACCAGTCTGACTTGCTTCCCATGACAACTGCAACCTTAGACATACCAAACTCCGTACAGAAACATGATTTCCGGCGAGCTTTTCAGCTACACCAGCATTATAGCACAGACCATCGGGGTTTTGAAAATGTTTGAGCGCCGTTTGCCGAAAATTTAGCAATGAAAATTTGCTGTTTCACCCCTTCAAACATTTGACAAAACCGTACCGTTATGATACAGGCACAAATTTGCTTTACCCGCTTAAAGCGTTAACATAAATGAAAGTTTTTAAACATCCGCGCACAAAATGGCATAGACTTGTATCTTCCGCGCCTTCGGCTCTGTTCCGTGGACATATGATGCCCTTTTGCAGCAACTGCCCCAAGCACCCTCAGGGGCTGCCGGATTATATCCAGTTGTTTAGCTGCGGGATTCCAAGGAAAATCAAAAGGCCTCCGGCCGCTTCGCCGAAGGTCTTTCAATACGTTCAATTTTGCTGTCTTGCTTGGGTTACTCTTTAGGCACTGCAATGTTCTGTGCTGCCAGGAGATCACGGATCTGCTCAAGGAGCTTCTCAATGTTCTCGGATGAAGGAGCTGCTGCGGATGCAGGTGCTGCTTCTGCCTCTGCTGCGGGTGCCGCTTCTGCAACGGGTGCCTCTGCGGGAGCTGCTTCTGCTTCAGCAACGGGAGCTGCCTCTGCTGCGGGAGCCTCAGTTTCTGCTGCGCCTTCTGCTGCGGCCTTCTTGGCTTCTTTGGCTGCCTTGTGCTCTTCTGCGGACTTCTTTGCTGCTTCCTTAAGCTTCTTGCTGCTGCTGGAAAGGGAATTCATGCCCTTGACAATGAGGAACAGAACGAGTGCGATGAGGATAAAATTGATGATTGCACTGATGAATGCGCCCCAGTCGATGTATATGGATGAATCCAAATCTACCAGACCTGTCGTGGGATCTAATACTTTGTGGAGATATGAATATGCTGTGGCATCTGAATCTCCGATGCAAAGGAAGATGAGGCCGTTGATAAGGGGCGTTAAGATGTTGTCTGTCAGAGCTGTAACGATAGCTGAGAACGCGCTGCCGATTATAACGCCGACAGCCATGTCCATAACATTGCCGCGGGTTATAAACGTCCTGAACTCTTTAAAAAATTTCATGACAGTTTACCCTTCTTTAATTGATTTGCTGCATATGCAAAAAAATTACGAGAGAGATTATATATTTTGCCCTTTTGCAAGTCAAGCAATTGAAAACAAAATTCCGACATTTGTCGGATTTTTAATTTTTGCCCGGAGGATTTACTCCATAAGGGCCTTTACAAGCTGCACACGCTCCCTTTCACAGGAGCCAATCCCCCTCGGCGGCCTGCCTTCCATCCTCAAATCCAGGCATATATCTCCGCATTTCAGCACTACGATCCTTTCCGCCATGGCAAGCGCGTCATCCGCGTCATGTGTCACGAGCAGCACTGTGCGCCTCTCCTTTTCCCATACGGAGAAGAACAGCCTCACCATCTCGTCCTTGGTCTTGAGGTCCAGGGATGAGAAGGGCTCATCCATTAAAATGACGTCCGCGTCATACAGGAACGCACGGGCTATAGCCACCCTCTGCTGCTGCCCTCCGGACAGCTTTCCGGGATAGCTTTTCGCCCTGTCTCCAAGGCCCACAGCCTCCAGCATCCGCATGATCCTGCCCTCATCCGGGCACACCAGCTTAAGGTTGCCAAGGACCGTCAGGGACGGCACAAGCCTCGGGCTCTGGAAGATGTATGAGCACCTGCATGCGGATATGGAGCCGGAATACCCCGTTATGCCCGCTATGCAGTTTAAGAGCGTGGTCTTTCCGGACCCGCTCTCTCCGAGGATGCAGGTTATCTCCCCATCCTGAACTGTGAAGGAAAAATCTGTATATACTACGGCATTTTTGTAGCTTTTGGCAAGATGGCTTATCTCAAGCACGGGCATCCTCCTCTCTCCATTTGCGCCAGATGCGCTTCGTAAAGGAGAACGCGAACTCTATGATTATTCCCACAACAACTGTTACAAGCGTGAGGGCCGCGAGCTTTGGCATGTCCACGTACATCCTGGCATTCTGCATCATGCCGCCAATGCTGCGGAGAGTGTTGGCCATGACCTCCGCGGAGACAGTGACCTTGAGCCCCAGCGAGATGTCCGGCCCGCACTGCGAGAGTATGTTGGGCGCCACAAGCGGCAGGTATATCCTTGAGATCCGTGTGGCACGGCTTATGCGGTACACGTCCGCCATCTGCAAAAGGCCCTTGTCCACATCATTCACGGCAGCCATCATCTGGGCGTACATGGCCGGGAACAGCACCAGAACAGTCACGATAACCGGTGCTATTGTGGCATTTGTCCATATGAGAACCACAAGGATTATGGCAAGCGTGGGCAGCGTGCGGAAGAATATCATGACGGGCTTCAAAAATGCCTCTGCGGCCTTCACCGCCGTTGCCAGCATGCAGAGGAGCGCCGCAAGCACAAAAGAAATAAGGAACGCCAGCATCATGCGAAGGCAGGTCATGCCGAAGGCAGTCCAGAACGCAGAGCTGGCAAACAGCAGTCCGAACGACTTCATGGACTCCGTAAAAGACGGCACAATGTAATCATTGCCCACCGCGTGGTACACGATGACCCACACCAGCCACATTGCCGCTATGGCGATGACGGACATCATGACATAGAACCAGTTTTCCTTGAGATATCTCTTCATATCCTTGCCAATTTATGCGATATATGTGGCAGAATCAGGATACAAGCTCGTTGTATGCGATTCCGTTTTTCTTAAGGACGAGCTTTAAGGTTAGTCCGGGCACGTTGCCTATCTGAATGCATCCTATGGTCTTGCCCACAAGGGTTGAAAGGTTGCTGGCGGTAATCTGCGTGCTGTCCGTTGAGAGCAGATACAGGTTGCCGTGTGTGATTGTGCCTGTGAGTCTGTACGTGTCCTTCTGCCCGAGGAGCTTTACCGCAAGGTTTACGGGCAGAATGCAGATGTCTGCATTGCCGCCGTTGATTGTTGCGGCCACATCATCCGACGAGATGACATGATACTCGAACATATCCTCTGAAAGCCCGCTCTCCCCTGCCATCATGTATGCAAGCCCTAAGGCCGGCGCTCCGTCCGGGGCATACACCTTGAGAGCATTCCCGGAATACGTCTCCGTGCCGCTGATCTCCGTTGCGAAGAAGTCATCGCTTGCCGTTCCGAAGCCGTCTGACACTTCGTTTATCCCGGTCATAAAGCTGTTGATGGCATCCTTGCACTCGCTTGCCGGGCTGTAGTACACAGCACAGTTTGCTATAACACTCTTATTAAGGTTATTGGACGTGAATGTAGGTGTGGCGTCTTCCGGAAGATGTGATGACACGGCATCCACTATTGTGCTGGCATCAGTGCTGTCCTTCAGAAGCCACTCTGCGCCGTCTTTAAGGGCATCCAGGAAATCCCTTATTATGGAATACTGCATGAGGCCGGACTTCACAACCACAACGGCCTGCGGATATCCGTCTGTTCCGCCGTACAGGTCCTGCAGGCTCCCGGCAATCCCGAGGCCTGTGTCCTTCATGGCATTGACCTTGGTGGTTGCTACAGGCTCTGCCGCAAGATAATAGTCACAGTCCGTATCAGTGCCTATCTGTGAGGCTTCAATTCCCTTGAGGTTTACGGCATCATCCCTGGTGCCGGTTGTGCACGCCGTAAAGAAAAGAGCCGTACAGGCGCAGAGAGCAGCGCAGGCAGCGCCAAGCAGGAATTTACTCATACATATCTCCTTATACGCGTCGGGACATCCAACACAAGCGCCTTCCGCGTCAAACCAGCTTGCTAGATTTTGGACATGAGGGTCTTGGCGCTAACTCCGGAGAGCATGCCAATCTTTCCGGTAAGGGCATTGATGGTCTCGGAGGGCGCATCAAGGGCAACGCAGATGACGTTCACTCCCTTCTCCTTATAAGGGATGCCCATGCGGCCAATGATGCATTCACCGAACTCGGACAGCAGGGAGTTGAGCTTTGGTGCCGAGGCCCTGTCTTCAACTATGATGCTTATTACCGCAAGTCTCTTCTCAGACATACAAAAAATCCTCCGGGCATAATCCTGGAGGGCACACAAAACAAGAGCACAGGCATCCCTGCGCCGATGGAGTTTCATGCTTTGCCCTCAGGACGAACCTTCAAGTTCAGTGCCTGCATTGTACCATAATCCCGCAGCCAACTACAACTGTTTTAAGGCCCTTCGGGCAAAATTGTTCAATCTGTTGACCCTGTGTGCAGCAGACCGCCGGACGGCAGCAAGTGTCCAGGAATAAGCCTTTTAAAGGGAAAAATTACTATGCAAATATAAAAAATTCGCATTTTGCATAGTAAAATTATCATATTTTCCAAAATAAGCTCCTGCCCTTCAACCCGATTTGGCAGACTCTGGATGTCCTCATAAAAGACGGGATTGTCTCTCCGGATTCCAGTCCGCCGAGTCGGTCCCCCTTGCCCCTCTGCCGTATTTTAAGTGTGTCTTCCGTCAAATGGGGCTTGTACTCGTACATGCCGCAGAAGTTCTGCTTCGGCACCCGCAGACCATCCATGGCAACGGGCCAGGATCTTCTGCACCCTTTATGGCGTTCCGGCGCAAGGCAGGATGACCTGCGCCAATATGTGCTCTAATGACGCATAGCGGAATCCCCTGCGCCAATTATGCGCTCTCATGTCGCAC
>JAJPYR010000044.1:20898-21012 GCA_021204825.1 Clostridia bacterium
CTCTAATGACGCATAGCGGAATCCCCTGCGCCAATTATGCGCTCTCATGTCGCACTGCGGACTTCCCTGCGCTGCTGTGCGCTGCCAGCCATGTCGCACTGCAGGCCTCTCTGC
>JAJPYR010000044.1:21112-31624 GCA_021204825.1 Clostridia bacterium
GCTGTTGTGCATTGCCATGTCGCACTGCGGACTTCCCTGCGCTGTTGTGCGCTGCAATGACGCACTGCGGACTCCCCTGCGCTGTTGTGCATTGCCATGTCGCACTGCGGACTTCCCTGCGCTGTTGTGCGCTGCCATGACTCACTGCAGGCCCCCCTGAGTCACTGCCGGACAGGTGGATAATGAATGGTTCCCTACGCCACAGCTGAACCGGCCGGGCTTTGGCCTGGCCGGGATGTTCTCCGGGAGGTTGCTGCAACCGGATGCTGGCACAGAGCATGGACAGTGGCTGTTTAGCCGTATTATATAATATGGTATAGGGCATTCGCGGATTGTGCATGCTGCTGTGTAATATTTGTGCAGAATGCTGCGAAATAGGACAAATGCAGGCAAAGTGTCTCATAAATAAGCCGTTTCGTGCACATATTGCCGTATTTTTTACATAAATTACACCTTCATGCATTTGACATCCCGGCATTGGTTTTATATAATGATTATAGAGATAAACAACATTTTTAGACAAAGTGTTGTTTATCTTGAGAGAGCCCTTTTCGCTGCAGGGAGATACGTATGAAAATCAATAAGAAGCTTTTTGCGGGGCTGAATGTGCTGTTCTTCGTACTGATTGCCGTCTTTGCCGTGCTGTACATTCTGTACGATGAAGAGCCTGACTGCATATACGCGTTCAAGTATGTGGCCAGCGCCCTGTTTGTTGTGGAAGGCATTGTGAACATGCTGCTGGCAAAGGCCGCCGGCGGAAAGCTTGGAGCCTTCCCCGTTCTGTTGGTCATAGCCCTCGTGCTGTGCCTTGCCGGGGATGTCGCCATAAACTATGCGTTCATCGCCGGAATGGCACTGTTTGCAGTGGCCCATATCGTGCTTATCGCAACGTATACGCGCGTGGACATCTTCGGATGGAAGCATATCATCCCCTTCGTGGTCTTCTGCCTGTTCTCTGTGCTTATGGTATGCCTGTGGAACGGGTTTGACTTCGGGGACGTGTTCGCGTATGTGGTTGTATATGCAGTCATAATAAGCATCATGGTAGGCATGGCTTTAGGCGTAGCCCTGGACGGGACCGTGAACGGAAAGGTGAGGATTCTGTCAGGCTTGGGGGCCGTGCTGTTCTATGTATCAGACATGTGCCTTACGTTCCGCAACTTTGCGGACGGCGGAAGAGCTGCCGATGTCCTTTGCCTTGTGTTCTACTACCTCGCCCTCTTCATCCTCGCCCTTCTTCCTGCAGTGTATCCCGCAGAGGGCTGCGAGCCCCAGAAGGCACATATGAACGTCTTCAAGAGACTGTGGTGCAGGGCTTTCCAGTTCGTGTTCCATGTGGTCCCGTACAAGAGCCCCGCAACGCTCCACTCATGCGCAGAAGCTGCTGAGGCCATTGCCAGGGAAGGCAAAAAGAAGCCGCTTATTGTTACGGACAAGGGCATCGTGGCATGCGGGCTTATTGAGCCCGTCAAGGCAGCACTGGATGCAAAGGGCATTCCTTATGAAGTGTACAGCGACACTGTTGTGAACCCTACGATACAGAATGCCGAGGAAGGCGCAAAGCTGTATCTGGAGACCGGATGCGACTGTCTTATAGCGGTCGGCGGCGGGTCCGCAATGGACTGCGCAAAGGGCATCGGCCTCAGGATCTTGAAGCCCAAGCGCACTTTCAAGAGTATGAAGGGCATTTTGAAGGTCTTCGGCAAGCTCCCCATGTACATAGCCTGCCCCACCACGTCCGGCACCGGGTCCGAGACTACGATTGCGGCCGTCATTGTGGATGAAAAGACCAGAGACAAGTTCACGGTAATAGACTTCTGTCTCTGCCCCAAGTATGCCCTTCTGGATCCCGTCATGACAAAAGGACTTCCCCCTAAGATGACTTCCACAACCGGAATGGATGCCTTAACGCATGCCGTTGAGGCATACATCGGAGGCAGCACGGTCAAGAAGACCCGCAGGCTTTCCATAGAGGCCGTAAAGGCCATCAGGGCCAACCTGTACGAGGCTTACATACACCCGGACAACATGCAGGCAAGGCGCAGAATGCAGTATGCCGCATACTGCGCAGGCCTCTCCTTCACAATATCTTACGTAGGATACGTGCATGCCGTTGCCCATTCTTTAGGCGGCAAGTACAACACCCCTCACGGGCTTGCAAACTCCGTAATCCTGCCGTACGTCTTAAAGGATTACGGCATCTATGGCCGCAAGCGCCTGGCAAAGCTCTCCAGGCTTACAGGTGTCTCGGAGGTAAATGCAGCGGATGAGCAGGCATGCAGCGAGTTCATTGCCTGGATAGAGGACCTCAACGCCAGGATGAACATTCCCGTAAAGACCCGTGTGGACATGGAAGACATCCCCGCCCTTGCAGCGCATGCGGACGCAGAGGCCAACCCTCTGTACCCCGTTCCGTATCTCATGAACGCCAAGGCTTTGGAGAAGATATATTACGAAATCCGGGATGATTCCCAAGATGCCGCTGAAGGCTGAAAAGTGAGGTATATGTAATGGAAAAGGAAAAGATACAGGAACTTCTGGACGCCCAGAAGGCATACTTTGCGACAGGCGCGACCCTTTCCCCTGCCTTCCGCAAGGAGTGCCTGAAAAAGCTCCATGACAACATACTGAAGATGGAGCCGGAGATAAATGCGGCCCTGAAGGAAGACCTTGGTAAGAGCGCAGCCGAGACGTACATGGTTGAAACCGGCATGGCCTTGGCTGAGATAAGCTGCCAGATAAAGCACGTAAAGAAGTGGTCCAAGGATAAGACGGTGTCCACGCCCCTTGCCCAGTTCCACTCACACAGTTACATCCACAAGTCCCCGTACGGGAACGTGCTCATCATGAGCCCCTGGAACTACCCATTCATGCTCACCATAGAGCCCCTGGCAGACGCTGTGTCCGCAGGCAACACGGTCATCGTGAAGCCGTCCGCGTACTCCCCTGCCACTTCGGCTGTCATAGACAAACTTATCCGTGAGACCTTCGCCCCGGAGCATGTCACTACGGTCTTAGGCGGCAGAAAAGAGAACACTGCCCTTCTGGACATGCCATTCAGCAAAATATTCTTCACGGGCTCCCAGGCGGTAGGGAAAGAGGTCATGAGGCATGCCGCAGAGAAGCTCATACCGGTAACCCTTGAGCTGGGCGGCAAGAGCCCCTGCATCGTGGATGAGACGGCAAAGATCCCTTTGGCGGCCAAGAGAATTGCCTTCGGCAAGTACTTAAACCTCGGCCAGACATGCGTAGCGCCTGACTATGTGCTGGTGCAGGAATCTGTAAAGGACCAGTTCCTTTCCGAGATGAAAAAGCAGATTGCGGAGCAGTACGGGGCATACCCTCTGGAGAACGCCAACTACGGCAAGATGATCTCCCAAAAGCACTTTGACAGGGTCTGCGGCCTTATAGACCGGGCCAAGATATACTGCGGCGGCGAGACAGAGCCGGACACCCTGCGCATAGCGCCCACCGTGCTTGCGGATGCCAGCTGGGATGATGCAGCAATGCAGGAAGAGATTTTCGGGCCTGTGCTTCCCGTCATAACTTACATGACCACGGATGAGATTGTGGAGAAGATCAACTCCCACAACACTCCCCTCGCCCTGTACATCTTCTCATCCGACAAGAAGAACATCAGTTATGTGACTTCACATGTGGCCTTCGGCGGCGGATGCGTCAACGACACGGTCATCCATCTCTCCACTTCCACACTGCCCTTCGGAGGCTGCGGAGCTTCCGGCATGGGTGCATACCACGGTCATGAGGGATTCAACTGCTTCACCCACAACAAGTCCATCCTGGACAAAAAGACTTGGATAGACATGCCTATGCGCTACCAGCCCTACACCCGTCTCAAAGACAAGCTTGTCCGCTTATTCCTAAGGTAAATACAGCCGACATAGGGCGCGCCAAGGATTGTCCTGTCTATGCCCCAGAATGGATAGGTCATCTTAAGGCGCTGCCTGAAGAAAGCTGCATTTATAAAGAAGCACCCGCAGATTTTGCTCTGCAGGTGCTTTATTTATATTCAACGGGTTCGCAACTCAATGGTCCACACCACCTTTTTATTGCCGCTTATAGACAATAACACAAAATTCAGCAACAAAATCTTGACATATATTTGAGGCCATGCTAAATTGTCAACACACGAGTTACCAACACACGAGTTACCAACACACGAGTTACTATCACACGAGTTACTAACACACGAGTTAGAAGATATAACTGCTGAAAATTAAAGGCGGATACAGAATGATGGATGATAACGATATGCCATTTATCGGCAGAAAATATGAAATGGACATGCTTAACCAAAGATACAACAGCAATCAAGCTGAGTTCTTCCTTCTTTACGGCAGACGAAGAGTCGGCAAAACCGAACTTTTGATGCAGTTTTGTGAGGATAAGCCCTCAATCTATTACTATTGCGATGAGACAACTGACGAGGCGCAGCTTAGTGTGCTCTCTCAGACCATTTTATCATTTGAACATGACAAAGTTCATTATGGTGCTACATTCGCAACATGGGCTGATGCTTTCATGGCTGTCGGAGATCTGTGCGGAGACAAAAAACTTGTCTTTGTACTGGATGAGTTCCCTTACATTGTAAAGAACAACAAAAGCATTCTCAGTGTACTTCAGAAATTATGGGATCTTGAACTGTGCCATAAGAACATCATGATTGTTATAACTGGCAGTACAATGAGCTTTATTAAAAAGAAGCTGTTAAGCCAGGAGAACCCGCTCTTCGGCAGAATTGATGGTCATTACAAACTGGAGCCCCTCCCCTTTTCTGACGCAATTCAGTTTTTCCAGGATTACTCGGATGAAGACAAAATAATTGCGTATTCTATATTGGGCGGCACTCCGTATTACCTGAAAAAGTTCAATCCCAAATGGACAATTGCCCAGAACATCGAAAATGTTATCCTTAAAAAGGACGCTTCTCTCTATGACATGGTCAATACCGTACTTAGAGAAGAACTCCGTGAGCCCTCCGTATTTAACCGTATTATAGAGGTTATTGCTCAAGGAGAAACAGTATTTAACAATATTAAAAACAAAACAAAACTGTCAACCCAAAAATTGAGTGTATATCTGTCCCGACTTATTGAACTTGGAATAATCGTAAAGGACTATTCATTTGACATATCCGAAACAGACAAGACAAATGAGACAGTCGGTAAATATTACCTGGCTGACAACTTCTTCCGTTTCTGGTACCGCTATGCCTTCCCCAATAAAAAGTTGCTTGAACAGCGCAAAACCGGCAAGGTAATGGACATTATTAAAACAGACGCGGGAGGGATACACAGTTACGCATCAAAAGCGTTTGAAACTGCCTGCATAGATTACATTAACGAGATGGACCGGCGCGGGAAACTGCCGTTCGGTGTATTGTATGTTGGACGATACTGGGGTAAAATAAAAGAGATTGTAGACGGCAAGCCGAAAACCAGTCCAGTTGAAATAGATTTAGTTGCAAACGGAGAAGAACAGAACCAATACATTCTCGGGGAGTGCAAGTTCAAAAACGAACTCCTGGGCGAAGATGAACTTAAAAGTCTCCGGGCAAAATGCACCTTTAAAGGAGAGATTTATTATTATCTTTTCTCACTGGCAGGCTTCACAAAGGGCATCGAAGAGATCGCCCAAAGAGATCATCACGTAGTCCTGGTAACTGCGCACGATGTGGTTAATTGTATACAGGACAATCCGGTATAACCAGTTACAACCAAAAAGAAGCACCCGCGGATTTTGCTCTGCAGGTGCTTTATTTCGGTTCAAAATTACTATGCAAAATATATATTAAAGCTTATTTCATCTCATTTCAGCTAATTTCATGGCATTTCCCGGGGATTTGCATCTCCCACTGATGGGAGCTTATTCTGGCGCCCACAGAGGCATCACAGAGCCTTATATGGGGCCGGCAGAAAGCCTGTGTCAGTCCTTGTAATAGTTGATGAGACAGCCACAGAGAATGATCTTCTTCTCCTCTGAAGTGAGCTGGCCAAGCTCCAGGCTAATGTCCTTGCACTTCCCGCCGGAGATGTGCTTTGCAGGGATTACGGGGGAGTCCTGGAGGACGTATTTGGTTATGTCCTCGATATAGATGTAGTCGCCGAGGGCGTAGTCAAACTTGCTGGCAAGAAGCGGCAGCATGCCCCAGTTTATGAGGTTGGAGCGGTAACGCTTTGTGGCGTACTCAAGGGCAATGTTGGCAGCGCCTCCAAGGACACGCTGGCAGGAGGCTGCCTGCTCACGGGCGGAGCCGTCTCCGGGCTTGCGCGCAACTACACAGCTTCCGAACATTGTGCCGGGCTTTACCTCCACTCCTGCAGCCTCAAGGTCTGCGAGGACCTCTGCAGGGAGCAGTCCGGTTTCACGGCGCACTTCTTCCTGCGCCTTCACTTCCTTCGCGCGGCCTACGTATCCGGGGTCCTTGCGCGAGAGCGCAAACTCTGCAAGGCGCAGAGGGTTGGAACGGAATGAGGATGTCTCGCCGGACGGGATGAGCTCGTCTGTGGTGGTTACAGGGTCATTGAGGACGGAGACGGCCTTGAGGAGCACGTTCTGCGTGAGTGCTATCTGCTCCGGCCAGTCCTTTATGTTGTTGCCGTATACAACCTGGACGGAAGGGTCTGCCTTGCCCCAGCCGTGATATACGCGCTTTTCATAGATGGAGCCGTCAAAGGTGTATTTTCTGAAGTGGTCTGTGTACTCCACATCGGTTGCGGGCGTCAGGATGCCGCCGTTTGCTGCAGTGGCGGCTATGGAGCGGGCGTCCATGAGGGCCACGGCCGCAAGCTGGCCTTCGGAGGGCTTGCTGCCTTCACGGTTCTCGAAGTTTCTTGTCGTGTGGCGTATGGAAAGGCCGTTGTTTGCAGGGGTGTCTCCGGCGCCGAAGCAGGGTCCGCAGAATGCCGTCTTCAGCATTGCGCCTGCGCCCATGAGCTTTGACACGTATCCGTTGTCCACGAGGCATTTGTACACGGGCTGGCTCTGGGGATATACAGAGAGCTGGAACTCATCGCATCCGCAGCTCTTGTCCTTGAGGATCTCCGCAGCGGAGGCCACGTTCTCGTATGTGCCGCCCGCGCAACCTGCTATAATGCCCTGGCTTACATGGACCTGGCCGTCCCTGACCTTGTCCAGAAGATGGAATGTGGGCTTGCCGAGGAGCTTGTTGCCCTCTTCCTCCACACCGTGCAGAAGGTCTTCCGCATTATCTATGAACTCTTTTATGGTGTATGCGTTGGAAGGATGGAACGGCAGGGCTATCATGGGCTCCACCTTGGAAAGGTCTATGACAACTGCGCCGTCATAATAGGCAGGCTCTGCAGGGTGCATTGGCCTGAAATCTCCCGGACGGCCGTGGACCTTGAAGTACTCCTCCGTCTTCTCATCCGTCTCCCAGATGGATGAAAGGCATGTGGTCTCCGTGGTCATGACGTCTATGCCGCAGCGGAAATCCATGGAGAGGTTCTTTATCCCGGGGCCTACGAACTCCAGGACCTTGTTCTTCACAAAGCCCTTCTTGAATGTTGCCCCTACGAGGGCAATGGCAACGTCATGGGGGCCTACACCCTTCTTAGGCTTTCCTTTAAGATATACGGCAATAATCTCGGGGCGCTTTATGTCATAGGTGCGGCCAAGAAGCTGCTTTACAAGCTCCGGGCCGCCCTCGCCCACCGCCATGGTGCCGAGAGCCCCGTATCTCGTGTGGCTGTCCGAGCCCAGTATCATGGCCCCGCACTTGGCCTCGCATTCACGCATGTACTGGTGTATTACGGCAAGATGAGGCGGAACGAAGTTTCCGCCGTACTTCTTGGCGGCCGTAAGCCCGAAGAGATGGTCATCCTCATTTATGGTGCCCCCTACGGCGCACAGCGAGTTGTGGCAGTTGGTGAGCGTATAGGATACCGGGAACTCCTTGAGACCGGATGCCTTAGCCGTCTGTATGATGCCCACATAGGTGATGTCATGGGATGCCATGGCATCAAACTTTATGCGCAGGTTCTGCTCATCCCCTTTGTTGTGGCTTGCAAGAATCCCGTATGCCATCGTATGGGTTATGGCATTTTGCTTCTTCGCTTCCGTCATGAAAGCGTAATTCTCTCTGACTAACTTTCCTTCGGTGAGATACACACCGCCTTTGATTAACTTTACCATGCCTCAATTCTATAACATCCACACGAAAAAGACAACAATCTTGCACCTTCTCCGGCTAATTTTTTAAAGGGCCTTAAAGGTCCGCACAGTGCCGTTATGTGCTTATATGCATGCATTCCTTGCATCCCGGCATATCCTCCCCGGGCATTGTCAGGCCGGAGGAGTTCACAGGCTTCTCACAAAGGGGGTTCTCACAAAGGGCTCACAAAGGGGTCCAAGCCTCATATGAAAAGTGTTGCATTTCAGCGCCGGAACGGATATAATCTAGGCATATGAAAAAGTTCAAATACAAGTTCAACACTTTGACATATGTTCTGATAGGCCTGTGCCTTGCTCTGGCAGTTGCGGCTCTCATCCTGAACACCTACTTCCTCTGCAGGGACGGCATCTCGTCCGCTGCCAATGTAGTGTACCCTATTCTGCAGTATGCGCTCACGTACTTCGTGGCCCTTGCCGTACTCCTGCTCCTTGTAAGCCTTCTTCTCTCCTCATACTATTCCGTAACCAAGGACACCTTCACCACATGTTTCGGCATAATAAAGAGCAAGTACAAGGTGCAGGACATAGACATGATAGTCCTTGACAAGACCAACCCTAAAAAGAAGGACAGGCTTGCCGTATACTTCAACAACGACACTTACATCGTGATAGTCGTAAAGCCCGAGTGGTTTGATGCCTTCACGGACGCCCTCAAGGAGGCCAACCCCTCCATCCGCTATGACATAGAGAACCCTGAGGACCTTCCACGCGATGATGACCAAGACGGCTCCAAGAAAGGCTGACCCCCCAGGCCCCTTCCTTAATTCCCAGCAAACTCAAAGCCTCCGGCAGAAATGTGCCAGAGGCTTTTTCCTTCACATATACCGTTATTTTGCAGCACCAGGCGGCCTGTTTGAGCCGCCCTTTCCCGCGGCATTATTTGCCGGCTATCTCGTCTGCGAGGGCAGAAAGCTGGGAAATGCTGTCCAGGTTGAGGGCGGATGTGATCTTCACCCTGTTCTCAAGGACGGTTATGTTCTTGCTCTTTTCAAACTTGGCAACCATGGCGCGGCCGGCAACGGGCGCCCAGCTGCCGTTCTCTATAATCCCCACGCGCCTGTTCTGGTAATTGCGCTCCACGAGGCAGTCTATGTACTCCCTCACGGGCGGGAATATCTCGCCGTTGTATGTGACGGACGCAAGCACCAGGGTGCTGTAGCGGAAGGCCTCCTCTACGGCTTCTGACTCGTCGCACCTGGCGAGGTCGAAGACCTCTATGTGCTTTACGCCCCTGTCCTTCAGAAAGCCTGCGAGCATCTTTGCGGCCTTCTCAGTATTGCCGTACACGGAGCCGTAGCATATGAGCACCCCGTCCGTATCGGCCTCATACCTGGACCACTTGTCATAATATACGAGGGCGCTCTTGAGGTCCTCGCCCTCAAGTACCGGGCCGTGAAGGGCGCATATGCGGTTCACCTGCACTGCTGCGAGCTTTTTGAGCACTCCCTGCACCTGCATTCCGTACTTTCCCACTATGCTGAAGTAATACCTTCCGGCCTGCTCTTCCCAGGGCTCATCCGTGTCCAGAGCCCCGAACCTTCCGAAAGCGTCTGCGGAGAACAGCGTTTTTGTCTTGGTGTCATACGTCATCATGACCTCAGGCCAGTGCACCATGGGCGCCATGAAGAATTTCAGCTCCCTGGACCCCAGGGACAGGGTCTGCCCCTCTCCCACCGTTATGCCGCCCTCTCCTGTGCCTGCGCCGAAGAAGTTCTGCATCATGGCAAATGTCTTGGCCGTGGACACCACCTTTGCATCCGGGTACTTCTTGAGGAACCTGGCAATCCCTGCGGAATGGTCCGGCTCCATATGATGCACCAGCAGGTAGTCCGGTGTCCTTCCGCCCAGAGCCGCATCCAGGTCCTCCAGCCACTGATCCACGAACTTTGCCTCCACGGCATCCGTGACGGCTATCTTCTCATCCAGTATGACGTATGAGTTGTATGCAATGCCGTTGGGCACGGGGAACAGGCCCTCAAACAGGTCTATTCTTCTGTCATCCACGCCAACGTACAGTATGTCTTCCGTAATCTTTTTCATCCTAAGCCAACCTCTGACGGAAATCTTATGCACAAAGTATACGACTTGTGTGGGAAATAGTCAAACACAGAATACGGTCTGATGCGTCTTCCAGCTTACGGAACATGCAACCTGGAAGCAGACCGGTTTTGCTGCCACGGCTTTGATTTGGCGTCTTTTACGGACCTGACAACACGCCATTTTGCAGGACTATGTGCACATAACTGTTGCTTTAACGCTTTTCTTTAGTATAATGGACATACAGATTCCAAAGGCACA
>JAJPYR010000033.1 GCA_021204825.1 Clostridia bacterium
CGGCAACTTCTTCTGCTGCAGGAGCTGCCTCTGCGGCGGCAACTTCTTCTGCTGCGATAGCTGCCTCTGCGGCGGCAACTTCTTCTGCTGCGGGAGCGGCAACAGGTGTTTCAACAACGGGAGCTTCAGCAACAGGTGCGGCCTCTGCGGCAACGGGAGCAGCCTCTGCGGCAGGCTCAGCTACGGGAGCTGCCTTGGGCTTTGCGGGTGTCTTGCGTGTGCGGGTTACTTTCTTGGTGACAGTGACGCCGTCCTCATCCTTTACGGTTGCCTGCTTTACTGAGCGGCCTGTTGCGGACTTTCTGACGGTTGTCTTCACTGTCTTTTCTTCCTCTGCTCCGTCTGCGGGCGCTGAGGTCTTCTTTGTTGCCATATAATGTGTCCTCCAGATAAATTCCGGGCCATGCAATAGCGGTGCATCTGCCTGCAGGCTGGGTCTGCAGGTATTTTTGCCCGGATATGTATATGTTTGTGTTTGAGCGTGGTTATATATGAACCCGGAGCGGCAGCTCAAAGCGGCTGTCCGGATTGAGAGCCTATATCATTGAGCCCTTGTTGATGAAGTACGGCTGAATTTCGCAGCCTGCCAGGGTGCGCTGGTCACGGATTACGGAGTTCTTGTCCGTGATGACGTAATCCAGTGTTACTTTGTCCCCTACCTGGGTGTCTGTCATGAGGATGCAGTTGCGCACAACCGTGCCCTTGCCTATCTTCACGCCGCGGAACAGGATGGAGTTGATTACGGTGCCTTCTATGAAGCAGCCGTCGGATACCAGAGAGTTGCGGACTACGGATGAAGGCATGAACTTTGCGGGTATGGAATCGTTTACCTTCGTGTATACGTCACGGCCGCCGAAGATCTCGTCACGGACATCTGACTTCAATAAGTCCATGTTGGCGTCGAAGTATGCGACCATGGAGTTCACGTTCTTGTAGTAGCCGTCAAACTCATATCCGAAGATGCGGATGGTGTCCACGCCGCGGGTTAAGACATCACGTCCGAAGGATGTGAGGCCGCGCTGGATGGACTCGCGCACAACGCGGAGAAGGAATGTCCTGCGGGCCACCATGACGTTTATGTAGTTGTCCGCATCATTTCCGTCATCCGCGGGGTTGATGTTGACTGCCGTCACTCTCTGGTCTGCGTTGGTCTCAAGAGTGATGTAGTAGCTGGACTTGTTGAGGGGGCCCCTCTTGTATGCCAGCACGAAGTCTGCGTTCTTCTCAATGGCGAAATCCACAAGCTTGGAGTAATCCATCTTGTAGATGGCGTCTGAGTCTGCAAGGATCACGAAGTCCTGCTGGCACTTGTTGAGGAATGATGTTGCGCAGCGGAGAGCCTCAAGGCGGTTCTTGTACAGTGTCTCGCTCTCATCTGAGAAAGGCGGCAGAAGAATAAGTCCGCCCTCTTTGCGGGCGAGGTCCCAGTCCTTTCCGCTCCCTAAATGGTCCATGAGGGACTGGTAGTTGTTCTTTGTGATCATGCCCACGGTTGTGATGCCGGAGTTGACCATGTTGGAAAGGGCGAAGTCCACAAGACGGTACCTGCCGCCGTAGGGAATGGAGCCCATGGACCTTACCTTGGTAAGATCAGGCACGTTCTCTTCGCTTATGCTTGAAAATATAACGCCTACTGATGATGCCATGATGTACCTCCCTTATACGTCCTGCTCCATAATGGTGCCTGCCGGAACGGAAGCGCCCTGGGATACGGTTATGCCGCGGCCTAAAACCGCAATGCCTGCGGTCTTCCCGGGCGTTGCCTTGGCCTCCTCAATGGGCTTTCCTACCGTTGCGTTCTCGCAGACCGTGACGTTCTCATCTATTATGGAGTACCAGATCTTTGCGCCGGCCTTTACCGTAATGTTGCCCATAAGGACGGAATCGTGAACCTCTGCGCCCTCTTCTATGATGCAGTTGGTGCCTATGACGGAGTCAAAGACATCCCCTTCTATCTCGCATCCCGTTGCAAGAAGGCTGTTCTTAAGCTCTCCCGTGATATAAGCCGGAGGCGCGAGCGGGCTTCTGGAATGGATTGTGCCGCCGGAAGCCAGGTTGAACTTGGGGTCATCTCCAAGCAAATCCATGTTTGCTTCCCACAGGGACTGGATGGTTCCCACATCCTTCCAGTATCCTTCGAACAGGTATGACATCATCTTCTCGCCTGCCGCAAGCATGGCGGGGACAACGTTCTTGCCGAAGTCATTCTGGGAGTTGGGGTCCTCATTATCTGCTTCAAGATAGTCGAAGAGCTTCTGTGCTGTGAACACATAGATGCCCATTGAGGCAAGGTTGCTCTTCGGAACGGCAGGCTTCTCCTCGAACTGGTATATGGAGCCGTCCGGGTTGCAGTTCAGGATGCCGAACCTCTTTGCGTCCTCAAGCGATACGGGCATGGCTGCAATTGTGCAGGCAGCGCCGGACTTTTTGTGGGCGTCCAGCATCTTGTCATAATCCATCTTGTAGATATGGTCTCCGGAAAGTATAAGGATATACTCCGGGTCATACTCTTTCATGAAGCGTATGTTCTGGTATATGGCGTTTGCGGTGCCCTTGTACCAGCTTGTGGCCTGCTTGGCCTCATACGGAGAAAGGATATGGACTCCTCCGAACGTGCGGTCCAGATCCCACGGCTGTCCGTTGCCGACATACTCATTGAGCACGAGCGGCTGGTACTGCGTAAGAATTCCTACGGTGTCCACACCTGCGTTTGCGCAGTTGGAAAGAGGGAAGTCCAGAATCCTGTACTTTGCTCCGAATGCTACTGCAGGCTTGGCTATCTGGCTTGTGAGCGCAAAGAGCCTTGAGCCCTGGCCGCCGGCCAGAAGCATAGCTATGCATTCTTTTTTCTTAAGCATTGATTAATCTCCCTTTACTGTATTTTTTTCAGATATATGCAGGAAAGCTTAGGTATGTCCATACACAAGGACGCTTGTCCCTCACCCTCCAATTTTTCCGTTTTGTAAATCCGTTTGCGGCTCGTGACCCCTCTTCCGCCCCATTTCTTTGCGTCCGAGTTCAATATCACCTGCCACCTGCCTTCCTCGCAGCCGAACCTGTACCCATTGTGGTCCGCTCCGCAAAAGCTTAACACCGCTATAATCTTTTCCCCGGCAGCCGGCGCCGTGCGCTCATACACAATGACGTTGCTGTCCCTGTCATCCACAACAAGCCACCTGTAGCCGTCCCAGGAGTCCTCCTCGTAGAGCGCCGGATGATCCTTATAGATGCCGTTTACTGCCTTCACGAAGGCCTGCATCTTTCTGTGCATGGGGAACTTTTTTAGCTCATACTGGATATGACCATTATAGTCCCATTCATCAAACTGCGCAATGTCATATCCCATAAAGTTCAGTTTTTTGCCTGGATGGGAATACATATAGCCAAGCAGCAGGCGCTCCCCTGCAAACTTGTCCTCGTACTGGCCCGGCATCTTGTTCAAAATGGAACCTTTCACATGGACCACTTCGTCATGCGAAAGCGGAAGGATGAACTTCTCGTTGAAGGCGTACATCATGGAGAAGGTAAGCTTGTCATGGTGCCAGCGGCGGAAATACGGGTCCTGCTTCATATAGAACAGGGTGTCATTCATCCAGCCCAAGTCCCATTTGTAATCAAACCCCAGTCCACCTTCCGGAACGGGACCCGTGACCCCTCTGTACACGGATGAGTCTTCGGCTATTACCATTATCCCTGGAAACTCATTGTGCAGCATCTCATTCAGGCTCTGCAGAAAGGCTATCCCTTCAAGGTTCCTGTTGTCACCGTACTTGTTGGGCGTAAAGTCACCGGGCTTCCTTGCGTAATCCAGATAGAGCATGGATGCCACGGCATCTATCCTAAGGCCGTCTGCATGGAAGCATTCCACAAGGTATCTTGCGGAAGAGAGCAGGAATGACACCACTTCCGGGCGCTCATATGCAAACCTTCTCGTTCCCCAGCCGGGCTGCTCCATCCTGTCCCACAGGGAGCTCTCATACAACGGCTGGCCGTCAAACTCATACAGGCCCCACTCATCCTTTGGAAAATGCGCAGGCACCCAGTCTATAATGACCCCGATGCCCTTCTCACGGAAGCTGTCTGCAAGGCGCGCTATCTCCTCCGGCTTTCCAAGCCTCTGCGTTCCTGCAAAGTACCCTGTAACCTGGTATCCCCAGGAGCCGTCATACGGAAACTCGTTGACCGGCATGAACTCCACATGGGTGTATCCCATTCCGGAGACATACGGCACCAGCCTCTTTTCCAGCTCTGTGCCGGAAAGACAGCTTTTATCTTTCCTGCGGGCCCATGAGAAAAGGTTGACCTCGAAGATGTTGACCGGCTCCCTGTACCCTGGATTCTTTGGCCGGAAGCCGTCCGGCTCAGGCCTTCTGTATATGACGGACATCCCGGACTTGCAGTCCAAAAGGCTCCCGTACGGGTCTGCCTTCCTTAAAGTCCTTCCGTCCTTGGTGTGGATTTCATAGCAGTATTCACATCCGGAAAGGGAAATCCCGCCGGGTATTTCATACTCATAGCTTTCCCCGTCTTCCATGAGGTTCATGGAAACGGCAGACAAACCTTCTATATGCAGCCACACGGATAACGCATGCGGAGCCCACACGCGGAAAATGAGGGAGTCTTCCGTACAGTTACAGCCGTACAGCTCATATGCCTTTGAGTTTGTGCCTGCATGGAATGACTTAAGTTGTTCTTCTGCAGCGGTCCCGTTCATCAGCTGTCATTGTATCATGTTCACGAAATTTTATCAAGGCAAACAGGCCTGAATACAGGTTTTTTCAAACATAATTTCGCCAATATGTATAATATTTTTCCCTATCTTGGGCATTCTGTCACACATGAACACAACATATGCCCTGCATGTGACATGCTGGTCCATGCCAAATTCATGATGGCGTATGCCATGGCATCTGTTGCAATTCAAGGTCTGCGAGGGCATGCACTCTGCTTTTTCGTTTTCATGCATTCACTTCATCACTTCACGTCCTTTATTATCTTCACAGCCCTGCCCAAAATCTGTATCCGGTCTGATCCCATGTGCGGAAAGCTGTCTTCCACAGGATTCAGGATTTTCCTTTCCAGGCCGTCATCTGCACGGAGGCGCCTGAGCGTGACCTCGTTATCTATGACTGCTGCGAAAATCCCGCCCTCCTTTGCTGTCTTCTGCCTGCGGCAGACCACTATGTCTCCGTCTTCGATGCCTTCTGCTGCCATTGAATCTCCCTTTGCACGCAGCGCGAAGAAATCCCCTTCGCCCAGAAGCATCCGGTCCATGTACAGGTACGTCTCCACATTCTCCTCTGCCCCAATCTGGGTTCCGCCGGCTTTTGCACTCACCAGCGGAATCGCAGCCGGCTGCAGTTCATCACAGTTTGCGAGGTTTGCGCCTCGCATTCCGTTAACCACAAGAAGGCCCTTGCTCTCCAGATCCTTTACATAGGTGAAAACGCTGCTCACGGACTTGAAGCCGAGTGCCTTGGCAATTTCTGTGTACCTCGGAGTCATGTGATGCTTTGACACATAGCTTTTCACGAACTCCATAATCCTGCTCTCTATCTCTTCTCTTGTTCCTAACATATCCTCTATTCCAATGCAAAAAGAAAAGTTATTCTATTACAGCAATATTCTACTGTATGCTGCCGGGTGCAGTCAACTCCTTCAGGCCCTGCTGAAGGCAGACATAATGATGTCCACATGGTAAAACTGAACAAAAATAAAAGCGGCCCTGTTTCAGAGCCGCTGGAATGTATGAAGTCAGGCAACGTAAACTTTGAGCATCTGGATGCAGAGGTCTCTGAACCTGGCACTTTCATCCGGTGTCAAGGCCTTGAATCCGGACAGAGCCAGAAGGTATACATAGTTTACTACAGTCTCCTGCTTGTCCTCCGGAAGGTCCTTGAGCTTCTGGATCTCGGGGGATGATGTATTGACTATGACAGTGTTGCGGGTGTCCCCCTCGCTCATGCCGTATACCTGGCCCATCTCTGCATAGCGCCTCATGTACTCATCCGTGATAATCATGGCGGGCACATCCGGGTTCTTGAGCTTCTCCGTCTTGATAGTGAGCTGGTCATTGTTAAGAACGCTCTTGAAGATCTCCTCTATTACGGAATCCGTGTCATCCGCCTCGCTCTTCAGGGCGCCGTCTATATCCGAGTCTATGCGGGCGAACTTGATCTTGTCCGGAGCCTTGTACTCTATGAAGCTCATGAACGTGGGGTCTATGAAGGTGTCGCACTTGATGGCATCCAGGCCCTCGTCGCGGAACAGCTTCACATACTGCGCCTGCTGCTTCTCATCCGAGATGTAATAGATGGTCTTGGCCTTTTCCACAGGAGCCTTGTCCTCATCCTCATCTGTCTCTGCGGTTTCATCTTCAGCAGTCTCGCCTTCAGCCTCCGCAGCCTCATCTGCGCCCTCTTCACCTTCGGGCTTCTCCTTGTCCTCACCGAGGAGCTCCGGGATGTTGACGTACTTGTCATCCAGGTTGCGGTATATGATTACGTCCTTTACCTTCTCATAGAAGTCCTCATCCCTGATGCATCCGAACTTCACGAAGTTGGCCACATCCGTCCAGCACTCCTCATACTTGGGCCTGTCTGTCTTGAACAGGGAGTTGAGCTTGTCTGCGACCTTCTTGACTATGTGCTTGGAGATCTTCTGGACCTGCTTGTCATTCTGCAGGAATGACCTGGATACGTTCAAAGGAATGTCCGGGCAGTCTATGACGCCGTTCAGGAGCATAAGATATTCCGGAATGACTTCCTTGATGTTGTCCGCGATGAACACCTGGTTGCAGTACAGCTTGACCTGTCCCCTTTCCAGCTGCACAGTGTTGCGTACCTTGGGGAAGTACAGAATGCCCTTTACCTTGAAGGGGTAATCCATGTTGAGATGAACCCAGAACACAGGGTCCGTGTAGTCCATGAAGGTGTCTGTATAGAACTTCTTGTAGTCCTCGTCCGTGCAGTCCTTGGGGTTCTTGGCATACAGGGGCTCTGTTGTATTGAGCGGCTTGTCCTCGCCGTCTCCCTTGTAGTTCACATAGATGTTGAACGGCATGAAGGAGCAGTACTTCTTGACCAGCTTCTTGATGTTGGACTCATCCAAAAACTCCTTCTCTTCCGGAGCAATGTGCATGATGACCTTTGTCCCGCGCTGCTCTGAATCCGACTCCTCTATGGTATACGTGGAGTTGCCGTCACTCTCCCAGTGCACTGCCGGGCTTCCGTCCCATGACTTGGTGATGATCTCAACGTTCTCGGATACCATGTAGCATGAATAGAATCCGAGCCCGAAGTGACCAATGATTCCGTCCCCGCCGGCCTTCTCATACTTATCCAGGAAATCCTGGGCTCCTGAGAACGCTATCCTGGTGATGTAGTTCTCTACCTCATCCTCCGTCATTCCAATGCCGTTGTCTTCCACAGACAGGGTCCCGGCATCCTTGTCCACGGTAATCTTGACGCAGAGCTCATCCCCTGCATCCTCTGCCTCACCAACGCCTATGAGCTTCTTGTACTTGGTGATGGCATCTATGCCGTTGGCCACTATCTCTCTCAAGAATATGTCCTTGTCCGAATACAGCCACTTCTTGATTATGGGCATCATGTTCTCGCTGGAGATCTTGATATTGCCTTCTCTCTTCATATCTAGTCTTAGCCTCCGTAAGCCTTCGTAACTTGTCCTTACATAATATTATATAAACACTTTTCGGCGCTCTTAAACAAGAATCCTCTAAATTACACAGAATTTTCACAAAGAAAATGACCTTCCCGTCACAGAAAG